>NZ_LZJX01000087.1:0-63815 GCF_001667595.1 Mycobacterium sp. E2989
GCAGGTACTCTGCAATCCATGAGGTGGACATGAACGATTCACGTCCCACCGACCGGTTCAGTCCCCCGTTGCCGGCGGCGAGGGCGGCGACCGTCATCGCCCGCATGACCGCGCGGGACCGCGCCGCGCGGGCCGGCTTCCCGCGCCCGGTGTCGGGGGACTTCATGCTGTGCGGCGTCGAATTGAGCAGGCCGAATACCGCGTGGGCCGTGAGCCGGGCGTCGGCCTCGGCCAGCTCGGGGTTGAGCTCGCGCAGCACCCCGACCCACACCTCCACGTACTGGCGTTGCGCTTTGCGTACCTGCTTCTCGGCCGCCTCGGGGAGGTGCGCAAGGTCGCGGTCCTGGATGCGGATCAGGTCCGGTTCGCCCAACGCGAAGTCGAGGTGAAAGTCGATCAGGCCGTCCAGCGCCGCCGCCGCGTCACCGTTGCGGGCCCGCACCTCCCGGGCCCCGGCGAGCAACCGCGCGCTGATGCCCACCAGCAACTCGACCAGCAGCGACTCCTTGTTGGGGAAGTGCCGGTAGATCGCCGGACCGCTGACGCCGGCGGCCGCGCCGATGTCCTCGAGCCGCACGGCGAGGAAACCGCGCTCGGCGAACAGTCGCTCGGCCGCCGACAGCAGCTGCAGGCGCCGGTCGGATTTCAACTGGCTGCGGCGATTTGGGGCATCGGCGCCGTAAGAGGTGGACGTTGTCATCACGACCCCCCCGTCCAGTTGGTTAATCGTCACTAACTTAGCAGATTATTGGCCGGTTAACCTGCTGTGATGAGCCAAGTCGTCGTCCCTGGACCGGCGGCACCGACGATGGTATTCTCTGCCGTGAGTTAATGAGCATTAACTCAACAGCCCGCCCCGGGACGGCAAGGAGGCTGCTGCGGCGATGGACAAGTTGGTGGCGACGGCCGCCGAGGCGGTCGCCGACATAACCGACGGGTCGTCCCTGGCGGTCGGGGGATTCGGATTCTGCGGCATCCCCGAGGCGCTGATCACGGCGCTGGTCGACACCGGCGCCCGTGATCTTGAGACGGTGTCCAACAACTGCGGCGGCTACGGCGTCGGACTGGAAGCGCTGTTGCACCACAAGCGAATTCGCCGGGCCGTCGCCTCGTATTTCGGTGACAACTTGGAATTCGCCCGCCAGTTCCTCGCCGGTGAACTCGAAGTGGAGCTCACCCCGCAGGGCACGCTGGCCGAGCGGTTGCGCGCCGGCGGCGCGGGCATCCCGGCGTTCTACACGCCCGCGGGCGTCGGCACCCCGGTCGCCGACGGCGGCCTGCCGTGGCGCTACGACGCCTCCGGCGGCGTGGCGGTGATGTCGCCGCCCAAGGAGACGCGCGAGTTCGACGGCGTCACCTACGTTCTGGAGCGCGCGATCCGCACCGACTTCGCGCTGGTGCACGCCTGGAAGGGCGACCGGCACGGCAACCTGGTCTACCGGGCGGCCGCCGCGAACTTCAACCCCGATTGCGCCACGGCCGGCAGGATCACGATCGCGGAGGTCGAGCATCTGGTCGAGCCGGGCGAGATCGATCCCGCCGCGGTGCACACGCCCGGCGTCTTCGTGCACCGGGTGGTGCACGTGCCGGATCCGGAAAAGCCGATCGAGAAGGTGACGGTGCGGTGAGTGCGCCGACGACGATGCAGAACGAAGTGATGAGGAGGAGTGGCGCCGAGTGAGCTGGAACAGGGACGGCCTCGCCGCGCGGGTGGCAGCCGAATTCGAGAACGGCCAATACGTCAACCTCGGCATCGGCATGCCCACCCTCGTGCCGAACCACATGCCGGCCGGTGTCACCGTCGTCGTGCATTCGGAGAACGGAATCCTCGGCGTGGGGCCGTATCCCCGGCCTGAGGACGTCGACGCCGATCTGATCAACGCGGGCAAGGAGACGGTCACCACGCTGCCGGGTGCGGCCTTCTTCGGTTCCTCGACCTCGTTCGGCATCATCCGCGGCGGACACCTCGACATCGCGGTGCTCGGGGCGATGCAGGTCTCGGCCGGAGGCGATCTCGCCAACTGGGTGGTCCCGGGAAAGATGGTGAAGGGCATGGGCGGCGCCATGGACCTGGTCCACGGCGCCCGCAAGGTGATCGCGATGATGGAGCACACCGCGCGCGACGGCAGCCCGAAAATCGTTGCGCGATGCACCCTTCCGCTGACCGGCGTGGGATGCGTCGACCGCATCATCACCGACTTGGCCGTCATCGACGTTCGCGACGACGGTCTGTACCTGATCGAGACCGCCCCCGGCGTCTCGGCCGACGAGGTGCTCGACAAGACCGAACCGCCGCTTGTGCTGGCGACAACCGGGAGGCAATCGTGAGTTCGTCCGTGATGACCGCGCCATCGTTCGCCGACGAGCATCGCCGGCTGGTCGCCGAGTTGAACGACAAGCTGGCGGCCGCGGCATTGGGCGGCAACGAGCGCGCCCGCGAACGCCACGTCAGCCGCGGCAAGCTGCTGCCGCGGGAGCGGGTGGATCGACTGCTCGACCCGGGCAGCCCGTTCCTCGAGCTCGCCGCCCTGGCCGCCAACGGCATGTACGACGACGAGTCCCCCGGCGCCGGAATCATCACCGGGATCGGCCGGGTGTCCGGCCGCGAGTGCGTGATCGTCGCCAACGACGCCACCGTCAAGGGCGGCACCTACTACCCGATGACCGTCAAAAAGCACTTGCGCGCACAGGAAGTCGCGCTGCAGAACCGGTTGCCCTGCATCTATCTGGTGGACTCCGGTGGCGCCTTCCTGCCGCGCCAGGACGAGGTGTTCCCCGACCGCGAGCACTTCGGCCGGATCTTCTACAACCAGGCGACCATGAGCGCCCAGGAGATACCCCAGGTCGCCGCCGTCCTCGGCTCGTGCACGGCGGGCGGCGCCTATGTGCCGGCCATGAGCGACGAGGCCGTGATCGTGCGCGAGCAGGGCACGATCTTCCTCGGCGGGCCGCCCCTGGTGAAGGCCGCCACCGGCGAGATCGTCTCGGCCGAAGACCTCGGCGGCGGCGACCTGCACTCGCGGGTCTCCGGCGTCACCGATCACCTCGCCGACGACGACGAGCACGCGCTGCGGATCGTGCGCGCCATCGCGGCCACCTTCGGGCCGCGCGAAGCCAGCCAATGGGACATCCAGCCCACGGTCGAGCCCAAACACGCCCAGAGTGAGCTCTACGACGTGGTGCCGCCGGATCCGCGGGTGCCCTACGACGTGCACGAGGTCGTCGTGCGGTTGGTCGACGGCGGTGAATTCAGCGAGTTCAAGGCCAATTACGGCAAGACGCTGATGACGGCCTTCGCCCGCATCCACGGCCATCCGGTCGGGATCGTCGCCAACAACGGCGTCCTGTTCAGCGAATCCGCTTTGAAGGGCGCGCATTTCATCGAGCTGTGCGACAAACGCAGGATTCCGCTGCTGTTCCTGCAGAACATCGCGGGGTTCATGGTCGGCCGCGACTACGAGGCCGGCGGCATCGCCAAGCACGGCGCCAAGATGGTGACCGCCGTGGCCTGCGCCCGGGTGCCCAAGCTCACCGTCGTGATCGGCGGCTCCTACGGCGCGGGCAACTATTCGATGTGCGGACGCGCGTATTCACCGCGCTTCCTGTGGATGTGGCCCAACGCGCGCATCTCGGTGATGGGCGGCGAGCAGGCCGCGTCGGTGCTGGCGACGGTGCGCGGTGAGCAGCTTGCCGCGGGCGGGACACCCTGGCCGCCCGACGAGGAAGAGGCGTTCAAGGCGCCGATTCGCGCGCAATACGAGGACCAGGGCAACCCGTACTACTCGACCGCGCGCCTGTGGGACGACGGCATCATCGATCCGGCCGACACCAGAACGGTTGTGGGGCTAGCCCTTTCGGTATGTGCGCACGCCCCGTTGGAACCGGTGTCCTACGGCGTCTTCCGGATGTGATGACCATGTTCCAGACCGTATTAGTGGCCAACCGCGGAGAGATCGCGGTCCGGGTGATGCGCACGCTGCGCCGGTTGGGGATCCGGTCGGTCGCGGTGTACAGCGACCCCGACGCCAACGCCCGGCACGTCCTGGAGGCCGACACGGCCGTGCGCCTCGGCCCCGCCGCGGCCCGCGAGAGCTACCTCGACATCGCGAAGGTGCTCGACGCGGCGGCCCGCACCGGCGCCCAGGCGATCCACCCGGGCTACGGATTCCTATCCGAGAACGCCGAATTCGCCGCCGCCTGCGAGCGCGCCGGGGTGGTGTTCCTCGGCCCGCCGACGCGGGCGATCCGGGTGATGGGCGACAAGATCACCGCCAAGAACGCGGTCGCCGCCTTCGACGTGCCGGTGGTGCCCGGTGTGGCCAAGCCCGGGCTGAGCGACGACGAGTTGGTCGCGGCCGCCGACGAGATCGGTTACCCGGTGCTGATCAAGCCGTCGGCGGGGGGCGGCGGCAAGGGCATGCGCCTCGTGGATGACCCGGGCCGGCTGCGCGATGCCCTGTCGGGCGCGCGCCGCGAGGCGGCCTCGTCGTTCGGCGACGACACCTTGTTCCTGGAGCGATTTGTGTTGCGCCCCCGGCACATCGAAGTGCAGGTGCTGGCCGACACCCACGGCAACGTGGTGCACCTCGGCGAGCGCGAATGCAGCCTGCAGCGGCGCCACCAAAAAGTGATCGAGGAGGCGCCCTCGCCGTTGCTCGACCCGCAGACGCGCGCCCGCATCGGGGCGGCGGCCTGCAACACCGCGCGCAGCGTCGACTACGTCGGCGCGGGCACGGTGGAGTTCATCGTCTCGGCCGATCGCCCGGACGAGTTCTTCTTCATGGAGATGAACACCCGCCTGCAGGTGGAACACCCGGTCACCGAGGCGATCACCGGGCTGGACCTGGTGGAGTGGCAGCTGCGGGTGGCGGCCGGGGAGAAGCTGGGCTTCGCGCAGGACGACATCGAATTGCGCGGCCACGCGGTCGAGGCCCGGGTGTACGCCGAGGATCCCGCGCGGGGTTTCCTGCCCACCGGCGGCCGGGTGCTGCAGGTGAGCGAGCCCGGCGGCGCCGGCGTTCGGGTCGACTCGTCGCTGCTGGCGGGCACGGTGGTCGGCAGCGACTACGACCCGATGCTGAGCAAGGTGATCGCCTACGGCGACGACCGCGACGAGGCGCTGGCGAAACTCGATGGGGCGCTGGCGCAGACGGCGATCCTGGGCGTGCAGACCAACATCGAGTTCCTCCGGTTCCTGCTGGCCGACGAACGCGTGCGCGCCGGTGACCTGGACACGGCGCTGCTGGACGAGCGGGTGGCGGACTTCGCGCCGCTGCCGGCGCCCGACGACGTGCTCGCCGCCGGCGGCCTGTACCGGCAGTGGGCGCTGAACCGTCACGCCGCGGGCAACCCCTGGGCCGTTCCGACCGGCTGGCGGGTCGGGGGTGCGCCGGCCCCCGTCCGGACCGAGATGCAGACCCCGCTGCGCAGCGACACGGTGTCGGTGTGGGGGCCACCGGACGGCGCGCGGGTGCAGGTGGGAGCGGGTGAGATCTGTTCCGCCAGTGTGCAAGTCGACGGTGCCCGGATGGACGTCACGCTGGACGGGATGCGCCGCGAATACCGGTTCGCCGAGGCCGACCGCCACCTGTGGATCGCCGACGAGCGGGGAGCGTGGCACCTGCGCGAGGCCGAGGAGCACAAGATTCACCGCGCCGCCGGTGCGCAGCAGGCCGAAATCCTTAGCCCCATGCCCGGCAGTGTCATCGCCGTCCAAGCCGACTCCGGCGCCGAGGTCGCCGAGGGCGACGTGGTGGTGGTCGTCGAGGCGATGAAGATGGAACACTCGCTCCCCGCGCCGGTTTCGGGACGAGTGGAGCTCCTGGTGTCGGTCGGCGATCAGGTCACGGTCGACCAGGTGCTGGCCCGGCTGGTGCCCGAAGAGCCCGACGCAGCAGCCGATTCGAGTAAGGACGAAACATGACCACATCCATCACCGCGGGAACCCTGCCCAAGGAATACGAGGACCTTCGTGACACGGTCGCCGAATTCGCGCGCACCGTCGTCGCGCCGGTATCGGCCAAACACGATGAAGAGCACAGCTTTCCGTACGAGGTCGTCGCCAAGATGGGGGAGATGGGTCTGTTCGGCCTGCCGTTCCCCGAGGAGTACGGCGGGATGGGTGGGGACTACTTCGCCCTGTCGCTGGCGCTCGAGGAACTTGGCAAGGTCGACCAGTCGGTGGCGATCACCCTCGAAGCGGGCGTCGGCCTCGGGGCGATGCCGATCTTCCGCTTCGGCTCCGAAGAACAGAAGGCCAAGTGGCTGCCGGACCTCGCCGCCGGGCGCGCCCTGGCCGCGTTCGGGCTGACCGAGCCGGGCGCCGGTTCCGACGCGGGCGCCACCCGAACGACGGCCCGGCTCGACGATGGCGAGTGGGTGATCAACGGCAGCAAGCAGTTCATCACCAACTCCGGCACCGACATCACCAAGCTGGTCACGGTCACCGCGGTCACGGGCAGCATCGCCGATGGGAAAAAGGAGATCTCGACGATCATGGTGCCCAACGGCACACCGGGATTCACCGTCGAACCGTTCTACAGCAAGGTCGGATGGAACGCCTCGGACACGCACCCGCTGAGCTTCGCGGACGCCCGCGTCCCGGAGGAGAACCTGCTGGGCGCCCGCGGCACGGGTTATGCGAACTTCTTGTCCATCCTGGACGAGGGCCGCATCGCGATCGCCGCGCTGGCGACCGGGGCGGCCCAGGGTTGCGTCGACGAGAGCGTCAAGTACGCGAAGGAACGCCAGTCCTTCGGGCAGCCGATAGGCTCCTATCAGGCGATCAGCTTCAAGATCGCGCGGATGGAAGCGCGCGCGCATGTCGCGCGTACGGCCTACTACGACGCGGCCGCAAAGATGTTGGCCGGCAAGCCCTTCAAGAAGGAGGCAGCCATCGCGAAGATGATCGCGTCGGAAGCCGCCATGGACAACGCGCGCGACGCCACCCAGATTCACGGCGGGTACGGGTTCATGAACGAGTACCCGGTGGCGCGGCACTACCGCGACAGCAAGATCCTCGAGATCGGTGAGGGGACCACCGAGGTGCAGTTGATGCTCATCGCGCGGTCGCTGGGGCTGTCGTGACCGACAAGTCAATCGTCCAGCGGGGCCTGTGGTTCGAGGAATTCGAGACCGGCACGACGTACCTGCACCGGCCCGGCCGCACCATCACCGAGGCCGACAACGTCTTGTTCACCACGCTGACGATGAACACCCAGTCGCTGCACCTCGACGCGGCGTGGGCCGCCGAGCAACCGGGCTTTCGGGGCGAGCGGTTGGTGAATTCGATGTTCACGCTGTCCACCCTGGTCGGGTTGTCGGTATCGCAGCTGACGCTGGGCACCATCGTGGCCAACCTCGGCTTCTCCGAGGTGTCGTTCCCCAAGCCCGTCTTCCACGGCGACACCCTGTACGCGGAGACCGTGTGCACCGGCAAGCGCGAGTCGAAGAGCCGGCCGGGCGAAGGGATCGTCACCCTCGAGCACACCGGACGCAATCAGCACGGCGACGTCGTCGCGCGGGCGGTGCGGACCACGCTGGTGCAGAAGCGGCCGGACGGCGGGGAGTCCCGATGAAACTGCAAGCCGCCGGTCCGGGCTGGCTGTTCTGCCCGGCCGACCGCCCCGAGCGCTTCGCCAAAGCCGCGGCCGCGGCCGACGTGGTGATCCTCGACCTCGAGGACGGCGTGGCCCAGTCGGACAAGGCCGCCGCGCGCAAGGCGCTGGCCGAGACCCCGTTGGATCCCGAGCGCACCGTGGTGCGCGTCAACGCGGCCGGCACCGAGGAGCACGCCCGCGACCTGGACGCCCTGGCCGAGACGCCCTACACCACGGTGATGCTGTCGAAGACCGAGTCGGCCGCCCAGGTGTCCGCGCTGGCGCCCCGCGACGTCATCGCGCTGATCGAGACGCCCCGCGGGGCGGTGTTCGCCACCGAGATCGCCGCCGCGGAGGGCACCGTCGCAATGATGTGGGGCGCCGAGGACCTCGTCGCGGCCCTCGGCGGTAGTTCCAGCCGCTTGGCCGACGGCACCTACCGCGACTTCGCCCGCCATGTCCGGTCGACGGTCCTGCTGGCGGCGTCCACCTTCGGCCGGGCCGCGCTCGATGCGGTGCATCTGGACATCCGCGACGTCGAAGGCTTGCGGGCCGAAGCCGCGGACGCCGTCGCGGTGGGTTTCCACGGGACCGTGTGCATCCACCCGACCCAGATCGCCGTCGTGCGCGAGGCCTACCGGCCCAGCGAGGAGAAAGTCGACTGGGCGCGAAGGGTATTGGAGGCGGCGCGCACCGAGCGCGGTGTTTTCGCCTTCGAGGGACAAATGGTCGACTCGCCGGTGCTCAAGCACGCGGAAATGCTGGTGCGCAGGGCGGGGCAGTCCGGCGCCGGGTGACGGTCGAACCCTCGCACGCAACCGCGTTGTCGGTGGCCGCGACACGGTCGCGATCACCGCGGTCTCTTCTCTTTTGAGCGCATAATGGTGGGTACGCCAGTGTCGCGGCGAGCGAGGCCTTTCGGGTAGCTGGCGATCGACTTCGGCTCGCGGTGGGTCCCGGCTGAGCTTTGGCTGTGGCCCTGCGGCACCGAAGTAGGGAGACGGTATGGCGACGGTGCCTCAACTGCCGATGACCGTCGACCTCGAGCCGGTGCAACTCGTCGCCGCGGACGGCACACCGACGCCCGAACTCCGCTACGGCCGTGACCTTCCCGCGGAGACACTGTGCTGGCTCTACGAGATGATGATGGTCACCCGCGAGCTGGACACCGAGTTCATCAACCTCAAGCGCCAGGGGGAGTTGGCGCTGTTCGCGTCGTGCCGCGGCCAGGAGGCCGCGCAGGTGGGGGCGGCGGCCTGCTTGCGCAAGACGGACTGGCTGTTTCCCCAATACCGGGAGCTGGGTGCGTATCTGGTGCGCGGCATCCCGCCCGGGCACGTCGGCGCGGTGTGGCGCGGAACCTGGCATGGCGGATTGGAATTCACCAAAAAGTGCTGCGCCCCGACGTCGATCCCGATCGGCACCCAGACCCTGCACGCGGTCGGCGCGGCGATGGCGGCGCAACGTCTCGGCGAGGATTCGGTGACGGTGGCCTTCCTCGGTGACGGCGCCACCAGCGTCGGCGACGTGCACGAGGCGCTGAACTTCGCGGCCGTCTTCAGCGCGCCGTGCGTGTTCTTCGTGCAGAACAATCAGTGGGCGATTTCCGTTCCGCTGCACAAGCAGACCGCGGCACCGTCCATCGCGCACAAGGCCATCGGCTACGGGATGCCGGGGATCCGGGTGGACGGCAACGACGTGCTGGCCTGCTACGCGGTGATGGCGGAGGCCGCCGCGCGCGCCCGGGCCGGCGGTGGCCCGACGCTGATCGAGGCGGTCACCTACCGGCTCGGCCCGCACACCACGTCCGACGATCCGAGCCGCTACCGGACCCAGGAGGAAGTGGACCGCTGGACGGCGCTCGACCCGATCCCGCGCTACCGCACCTACCTTCAGGGACAGGGCATTTGGTCGACGCGGTTGGAGAACCGGGTGGCCGCCCGTGCGAAGCGCATGCGCGCCGAATTGCGCGACGCGGTGTTCGGCGCGCCCGATTTCGACATCGACGAGGTGTTCACCACGGTGTACGCCGAGATGACGCCGGGATTGCAGGCGCAGCGCCAGCAGTTGCGGGCCGAGCTCGACCGCAACGACGGGGAGGCGTGAATGACTCAGCTCGCCGATCGTCCGGTCACCCCCGACGAAACCCGCACGGCCGCAACGCAGCACACCGCTCTCGGCGCGCAAGTGATGACCATGGTGCAGGCGCTCAACCGGGCCCTGCACGACGCGATGGCCGCCGACGAGCGGGTGCTGGTGTTCGGCGAGGACGTGTCGGTCGAGGGCGGGGTGTTCCGGGTGACCGAGGGGCTGGCCGGAACATTCGGCGAGCAGCGCTGCTTCGACACGCCGCTGGCCGAATCCGCCATCATCGGTATCGCGGTGGGACTGGCGCTGCGCGGATTCGTGCCGGTGCCCGAGATTCAGTTCGACGGGTTTTCCTACCCGGCGTTCGATCAGGTGGTCAGCCATCTGGCGAAGTACCGCACCCGCACCCGCGGCGAGATCAACATGCCGGTGACCGTGCGCATCCCGTCCTTCGGCGGAATCGGTGCGGCCGAACATCATTCGGACTCGACCGAATCGTATTGGGCCCATACCGCCGGCCTGAAGGTGGTGGTTCCGTCCTGCCCGTCCGACGCGTACTGGCTGCTTCGCCACGCGATCGCCTGCCCGGACCCGGTGATGTTCCTCGAGCCGAAGCGGCGCTATCAGGTCCGCGGGTCGGTGGATACCGAGCGGCCCGAACCGCCGATCGGGCGGGCGATGGTGCGCCGCGCCGGCTCCGATGTCACCGTGGTCACCTACGGCAGCCTGGTCAGCACCGCGGTCGGCGCCGCGGAAGAGGCTCAGCGGCAACGCGGTTGGAGCCTGGAGGTCGTCGACCTGCGGTCACTGGTGCCGTTGGATTTCGAGACCGTGGCGGCGTCGATTCGTCGGACCGGGCGTTGCGTGGTGATGCACGAGGGCCCGCGCAGCCTGGGATATGGCGCGGGGTTGGCCGCCCGGATCCAGGAGGAGATGTTCTACGAGCTGGAGGCGCCGGTACTGCGCGCCTGCGGATTCGACACCCCGTACCCGCCCGCCCGGCTGGAGCGACTATGGCTACCCGGCCCCGACCGGCTGCTGGACTGCGTCGAGCGTTCGCTGGGGCAGCCATGAGCGCCGACGAGCGGGTCAAGTCGTTCCGCGTCCCGGATCTCGGTGAGGGACTGCAGGAAGTGACGGTGACCCGCTGGAACGTCGCCGCCGGCGACGATGTCGAGCTCAACCAGGTGTTGTGTTCGGTGGAGACGGCGAAGGCGGAGGTGGAACTGCCCAGCCCGTACGCGGGCCGAATCGTCGAAACCCACGGCGGGGAAGGCGATGTGCTCGCGGTGGGGGCGGTGCTGGTCCGCATCGACACCGCACCGGTGAACGGCGACGCCCCTGGTGGAGCGGTACCCACGCTGGTGGGCTACGGCGCCGACGCCGGCATCGACTCCAGCCGACGCAGCCGCCCGCTGGCCGCCCCTCCGGTGCGCAAACTCGCCAAGGAGCTGAAGGTCGACCTGAGCTCGGTGCAGCGCGACCCCGACGGCGTCATCACCCGGGCGGAAGTGTTGGCGGCGGCCGGCCAGAACGGCGCCGACGTTCGCCCGGTTCGCGGCGTGCAGGCCCGGATGGCCGAGAAAATGACGTTGTCGCACAGGGAGATCCCGGCCGCCAAGGTCAGCGTCGCGGTTGACTGCTCCGAACTGTTGCGGCTGTCGGACCGAGCGTCGGCGGATCAGCGGATCACCCCGTTCGTGCTGACCTTGCGGCTGCTGGTGATCGCGCTGCGCCACAACGAGATTCTCAACTCGACATGGGTGGACTCACCCGATGGCCCGCACGTGCGCGTCGAGCATCGGGTCCATCTGGGGTTCGGGGTGGCCACCGATCGCGGGTTGTTGGTCCCGGTGATCGCCGACGCGCATACCAAGACCACCCGCGAATTGGCCGGTCGGACGGCCGAATTGATCGCCGGGGCGCGCGAGGGCATCCTGACGCCGGGGGAGATGCGCGGGTCCACGTTCACCGTGTCCAACTTCGGGGCTTTAGGCGCCGACGATGGCGTGCCGGTGATCAACCACCCCGAGGCGGCCATCCTGGGGATGGGCGCGATCAAGCCGCGCCCGGTGGCCGTCGGCGATCAGGTGGTGGTGCGCCCGACGATGACGCTGACTTGCGTGTTCGACCACCGCGTCGCGGACGGCGCCCAGGCGGCCCGATTCGTCACCGAGCTGAGGGACTTGGTCGAGTCGCCGATGACCGGGTTGCTCGACCTCTGACGGCTCAGGGGTGCGGCGGGACGGGGCACCAGAACAGGCCGCAGTTGAAGCTGGGCGCGCGCGAAGGCGGCGGGGGCGGGTACGGCGGCGGGTTGTCGGTGTCCCAGCACTGGTTCCAGTATCTGTTTTCGCCCCATGCCGGGTTCCACGGTTGATTGGGGCACCAGTAGACCTGCGGCGCGGGGGCCGGCTGGGCGTGGGCGATGCCTTCGACCAGAGCCGTTCCGGCCGTCGCGAGGCCGCTGGCCAACAGGGCCCCGGCGGCGAGTCGGGTGAGGGTCTGGGTGATCTCCACGGGCATGTCCTTCGCTAGGGCGCCACGCCTGTCGGCGTCTTCGTAGCAAAGCACACTTTTGCGGAATCGCTACCGATCCCAACTTCCGAACCTGCGTCGGCGCTACCTGCGTTGCGCTGCGGCCAGTCGCTGAGCGAATTCCGGTGACTGGATGGAGTAGGCCTGCGGCCCGAGCTCGGTGCGCATCGCCCAGGCGTGCTGCTCGTTATCCACCGATCCCGGGCTGATGGTCGTGCGCATGGTGGCCTTGGTCGCCAGCACGACCTCGCGCGGGGCGTTCGCGGGCCCGGCGGCGAGCTCCAGCGCCGCCGCCACCGGATCGTCGGCGGCGCACAGCGCCAACCCGTGGCGCACGGCGGCTTCGGCGTCGAAGCGCATGCCGAACAACAGGGCCGCGCGGGCCACCTGCGGGCCCACGGCTCGCTGGAGCATCCAGGTCGCACCGCCGCCGGGATGCAGCCCCAGCTTTTGGAAGCGGGCGTCGAACAACGCCGCCGGCCCGGCGATCCGCACGTCGGCCGCCAGCGCGAGATTCAGTCCGGCGCCGACGGCCGCGCCGTTCACCGCGGCGATGGTGGGCAGCCGGCAACCGCCGACGGCCATGAAGCCGTCGTAAAGCTGTTGCAGACCCGCCTCGGCTTTGTCACCGCCCGCGGCGGCGAGCGGGCTCAGGTCCGCGCCCGCGCAAAACGCCGTGCCGGCACCGGTGACCACCACGGCGTGAACGTCGGGGTCGGCCTCGGCCCGCTCGACGGCCGCGCGCAGGCGAGCCGACATCTCGGCGGTGACGGCGTTGCGCCGGTCGGGGTCGTTGACGGTGATGACCGCGACGCGGCGCTCGACGGTGAACAAGACGGGGTCGGATTCGGCCATCGGGCACCTCCGCGGCTTGGGCTGGCGGCCCCGGGCGACGCACGATTGCCGTGCCGTCGGCTGCTATTCCGGGCCACGGTAAGGGTACTGCGCGGCGTGCATACGGGCGGTCGGGGTCGCGCCGACCGGATTTCGCCCGTTTCGCAGCAGCAAGCTGCGGTGGATGGCCCGGGGGCGGGCGGCGGGCGCGAAAGAAACGCACGGCAGCGGCCGGGCGTGAATGGCGGCCCACGCTCTGGCCGTGCCCTTTAACGGCACTCGTATTGTGCGAGTCGCCGCGAGGATTTGCGTGGCGCACACGATACGAGCGAGGCCCCACCGCGGAAAAAAATGGCCGTGCAAACGCAAATGCGTTTGCGGCACCTTCCCGCGGACGGGCGCGCGGACCTACCGAATTGCATGGAAATAATTCAGCGACGTAATGAATTGTCGCGGTTTAAGTCGCGGTCAGTTCGCTCTCGACCGGGTCGGGTCGTGCCAACCGCTTCGCCAGCTGGTCCAGCGCCGCCTGGCGCCGTCTGACCCCAAACGTCCGGTGGTCCCGCACGGGCCCCTGCAGCGCTGTGGCCGGCATCGCGTCGTGGCGCAACCGATTGTTCGCGTAGTGGATTGCCGCATCGATCATTTCGATGTACTGCTCCGCCTCGTCGAGCGCACAGGTGCCCTCTATGCACTGGATCTCATCCCAACAGGGATACGACGAGTACCTGGCATCGAGCCGTTGCTGCGATACCTGCGAACCGAAGTAGCCACGCCAGTCCCGGCTTAGCCACCCCCGTGTCTTGACCTCAACTTTTATCCTATTTCCCAGGCCGGCTACGAATTTGGGTTCTCCAACTCGTACCACCGGTTGCCAGTCGTTCGACGTCATCATCGACCACCCCTCGAATAGAGACGCCTTTAAGTCATGATCCCCCTGCTGGCGTCATCCGCTCGTACGACACGCCAATTGTTGTTCCCCAACCCTCAAATGGGCAAACGCTAGAACGAACGGTTGGCTCGGCACTTGTTAAATGCCGGTTTCCGGCCGCTGTCTTTGGACGCGCCGCGGTGCGCGCGCCCCATCAACGGCGTATTGAGCGTATTGAGAATGCGCCGCCCCGCCGTATTGCACCGCCAGACGAGTTCGGCGACGCTGGGGTGGGTCAACCGGTGCGGATAACGAGGGGAAGCGCGATGGCGAAGGTTCTGTTCGTGGTGAGCGGCGCGAGTTACTGGACGCTGAAGGACGGCACCAGGCATCCGACCGGCTACTGGGCCGAGGAGTTCGCGGCCCCCTACCGCGAGCTCACCAACGCCGGTCACCAGGTCGTGGTCGCCACCCCGAAAGGCGTTGTGCCGCATGTGGATGTGATGAGCCTGCGCCCGTCGATGGCCGGCAGCGAAGAGATCGCCCTGGAACTCGAGGAGATCCTGCGCTCCGCCGAGGAGTTGCGCCGACCGATCGAGCTGGCCGACGCCCGCCTCGAGGACTACGACGCCGTCTACTACCCGGGCGGGCACGGCCCGATGGAGGACCTTTGGCAGGACGCCTACTCGGGCCGGCTGCTGACCGCGGCGCTCGCGTCCGGCAAGCCGCTGGCCATCGTCTGCCACGCGCCGGTCGCGATGATGGCCACCCGGCGCAATGGGGCGTCGCCGTTCGCCGGGTACAAAGTCACCGCCTTCACCAATGACGAAGAGGACGGGGTGGGGCTGCGGGCGAAGGCCCGCTGGACCGCCGAGGACGAACTGGTGAAGATGGGCGTCGACTTCTCCCGCGGTGAGGTCTGGAAGCCCTACACGTTAAAAGATCGCAATCTCTTCACGGGTCAGAACCCGGCCTCCGCTGGACCTTTGGCGAAAGAGTTCATCAAGGAACTCCGTTAGGCCAGTGCCGCGGGCCATCCGGGGTCACACTTGTGCAATGAACGTAAGTGACTGCATTGCCGATGCGCTGGGTGCAGCGCCAGCGCGGGTGGCGTGATGGTGCCGGAGCCGCAGCGGCGCGGCCCACTCAAAGGCCTCTCGGACATCCGCGCGTTCTTCCACACGAACAAGGTCCCGCTGTTCTTCGTCTCGCCGACGCCGTTCAACTTGCTCGGCGTCGACCGCTGGATACGAAACTTCTTCTACCTGACCTACTTTGACTCGTTCGAGGGCACCCACTCGCGCGTGTTCGTGCCCCGCCGACGTGACCGCCGCGATTTCGATTCCATGGACGACGTCTGCAGCCACCTCCTGTCCGACCCCGAGACGATCGAGTTCATCGCCGGCAAAGGTCCGGGCGGCAAGTGCTGTTTCGTGATGATGAACGCGGAAATTCAGGCCCTCGCCCGGTCGGCGGGCCTCGAGATCATGCACCCGCCGATCGAGCTCCGCGAGCGCCTGGGCTCCAAGATCGTGATGACGCGCCTGGCCGACGAGGCAGGGGTGCCCAGTGTGCCCAACACGATCGGGCGGGCCACCACCTACGACGAACTCCTGGCGCTCGCCCACGACGCCGGCTTGGGTGACGACCTGGTCATCTCGATCGCCTACGGCAACGCCGGCAGCGGGACGTTCTTCGTGCACGGTCAGCGCGACTGGGACGAGCACGCCGGCGACCTCGTCGGGCAGGAACTCAAAGTGATGAAGCGGATCCGCAACGTGGAGGTGTGCCTCGAGGGGGCCGTGACCCGCCACGGGACCGTGGTCGGCCCCGCGATGACGAGTCTGGTCGGTTACTCCGAGCTCACTCCGAGCCGGGGCAGCTGGTGCGGCAACGACATCTGGCACGAGGTTCTTCCGCCCGCCCAGACGCACGCCGCGCGGGAAATGGTGACCAAGCTCGGCGACGTCATGCGCCGCGAGGGATACCTCGGCTACTTCGAGGTGGACCTCCTGCACGATCTCGACTCCGACGAGCTTTACCTCGGTGAGGTGAATCCGCGCCTGTCCGGCGCCAGTCCGATGACGAACCTGACCACCGAGGCCTACGCCGACATGCCGCTGTTCCTGTTCCACCTGCTCGAATACATGGACGTGGACTACGAGCTCGACATCGACGAGATCAACGAGCGGTGGGAGCGGGGCTACGGCGAGGACGAGGTCTGGGGCCAGGTCATCCTGACGGAGACGTCGCCGGATATCGAGATCTTCACCGCGACGCCGCGGACGGGGGTTTGGCGCCTCGACGACGACGGCCGGGTCTCCTTTTCGCGGACCGCCAACGACTGGGCAACGCTGCTCGACGGGTCCGAGGCCTTTTACATGCGGGTCGCCGCGCCGGGCGACTTGCGTTCCGAGGGCGCGCAGCTCGGCGTGCTCGTCACCCGCTCACACCTGCAGACCGACGACTATCAGCTGAGCGACCGCTGCCAGCGCTGGGTCAAGGGCATGAAGGCGAAGTTCACCTCGACGCCCCTGACGCCGGCCGCGCCCATCGTTTCCCGGCTTGTCGCGCGCGCGTGACTCGCCCTGCCGGGATGTCACTGGACAACTGGCTCGCGCCGCCCTACTCGCGCTGGTCGTTTCAGCACATCGAAGACATGGTGCCGACCGCGATCATCTCGCGGGGGGCCGGTCCGGCCGCGGTGATAGCCGCCGCCCCCGCCCCCCTGGCCGAGATCCCGCTGACCGACACCAACGGGTCGGCCAGCACCGTCGGCGCCGTGATGGCCGCGACCGTCACCGACGGGTGGGCCGTCGCCCATCGCGGCGAGATGGTGGTCGAGGAGTACCTGGACGGGATGACGGCCGACACCCGGCACCTGTTGTTCTCGGTGAGCAAATCGCTGGTGGCGGCCGTCGTTGGGGTGTTACACGGGGCCGGTGCCATCGACCTCGCCGCGCCGGTCACGAAATACGTTCCCGCGCTTGCCGATTGCGGTTACGCCGGCGCGACCGTGCGTCACCTGCTGGACATGAGGTCGGGCATCGCCTTCTCGGAGGATTACGGCGACCCGGCCGCCGAGATTCATCTCCTCGACCAGGCGATGGGCTGGGCGCCCAAGAGCCGCCCGGACAACCCCGGCACGCTACGGGACTTCCTGCTGACCTTGCGGCGAAAGGCTTCTCACGGCGGCCCGTTCGAATACCGTTCGTGTGAAACAGATGTGCTCGGTTGGATCTGCGAGGCCGCCAGCGGTCAGCGGATGCCCGGGCTCATGTCGGAGGTGCTGTGGAGCCGCATCGGGGCCCACCGCGACGCGACCATCGGCGTCGACCCGGACGGCACCGGGTTCTTCGACGGCGGTATCAGCGCCTGCCTTACCGACATGATCCGGTTCGGCTCCTTGTTCCTGCGCGACGGTGTTTCGTTGACCGGCCAACAGGTGGTGCCGCCCGCGTGGCTCACCGACACCTTCAACGGGGGACCCGACTCACGTGAGGCGTTCGCCGCCAGCCCCGACCACGACACCGATCTGCCCGGCGGGATGTACCGCAACCAAATGTGGTTTCCCTACCCGGGTGCCAATGTTGTTTTGTGCCTTGGCATGTGCGGTCAGATGGTCTACGTCAACCGTGCCGCGGAGGTCGTCGCCGCCAAGCTGTCCACCCAGCCGCACTCGCATGAGCCGCACATGTTGGACACCCTGCGCGCATTCGATGCGGTGGCACACGAGTTGACGGGAAGTGCAGGCTAACCGGCCATTTCTTGTGGCGTGGGAGCCGACAGCCGGTGTATCCCCCAGACGACGAGGTTTCCGCGGTAGCCGACCTTGATGAAAATCCCGGTGGGGCCGTAGAAGCCGACGTAATGGATTCCGGGGTTGTTCAGCATCACCTGTATCTCGGGGCCTCGACCTTGGCGGCGGCTTGCTTCGCGGTCTCCTGGATTGTCGCCCACTGCTGTTCGGAGACCGCCACGTTGGCAGCCAGCTGATCGGGTAGGAAGTAACCGCGCCCGTCGGTTTGTTCGTAGGGCTGGTGGCACGTCGCGGGTGCTGAGGTCTTGTCGTTTGGTGCTCGCTCACTTCGTGGCTACCGCCTTGGCTCCCAATCCGGCGAGGACGGCGGCGATGTTGCAGTTGGTCGTCCTGGTCCCACCGTCGGCCGGGGAGGCAAGGTTAGTCGCTGTGGCCGTGTGCGCCTTACAGATTGATGGTGTCGCCGTGGCCGTCGGGCACCGTTGCCGGGCCGGTGGCCAAGTGCGTGAAGTTGGGGTTGGTCGCGGGGTTCGGGCCGAAGTGGCCGGCGCCCAAGGCGTCGGCGGCGCCCCAGCAGGTTCTCAGCGATGCCGTTGAACGGCGGCGGCAGGAACGGGGCGACGCCGTGCGCGACCGGCCTGCAGGCTGCGGTTGACCTCCCACGGGTCGCCGCCGGCCTGGGCGATCAACTCGGCAACGCTTAGCCAGACCAGCCGCATCGCACCGCCCGATAACTCGCCACTTGTTCTCCAAACCGGCTGACGACGCTACTCCCGCGGGGCGCATCTTCAAGCCGCTTACGCCCGAATCGCCGCCTTACGCCCTAGACCCGCTGGCCTCCCCCGGATTTTTTACAAATCTCGCTGTGAGTACGCGCCGAAGCGCATACGCTCCCATCGACGACTCGGGCAGCGTCAAGTCAGCACCGGTCAAACACGTGGAGGTTGCCCGATCATGTTGTCCCGCGCAGCGTTCATTGCCGCAGCGGTGGCTACCGCCGCCATCGGCTTAGCATCACCCTCTAGCTCAGAGTGCTACATCAACGTCGACGGCACCTGCGTGCCCAACCCGACGTCAGCGCCCGCACCACCGCCAGGTGCCACCGCCCAATGTCGCGATGGAACCTATTCATCCAGCACACACCGCAGCGGGACGTGCTCTAGCCATGGCGGTGTCCTTCGGTGGCTGTAGTGAGTGGCGCAGACTATTCATCGGCCCTTAGTGCAGTTTTGGTGGCGATGGATGCGCCTTGGTGGGGAAATGGCGCATTCGGACTTCTCGGGACCGGTATTGGTGGATTAATTACCTACATAACCACTACACGCGCAAATCTGCGCAAAGAGGAAGACGAGCGTGAACGACGAAGGCTAGATAGAATGCGGGATGTTTCAACGAGATTTATTCAGACCGTTTCGAAGCAAACCATTACGGCACTTAAGGTGCCGCAGCATTTCAGTCCGTTGATCAACCAAGCCGTTGAGCAGCTCAAGAGTGGTGGGGGCCTGACAGACGTGCTGGCCAGTCTGCAAAATCAAAGTGGCGCTAACTCGAATGACACAGACAATTCAGAAGTGACCGAGGCAATCGCTAAGCTTGAAATGGTGAAGAATCTCTTGGGGGGTATCGAGGCGTTGCAGCCAGGCGCTGCCGAAGCAGCCGCCCTTGTAGCCGAGATGCGGCTCGTACTTCCCAACCGTCTTGTCAACCTGGCTGAGTTAGTCGCTGCAGTGGGCATCCTGCAACAATTAGCTGCGAACCTGCCCGGGGTTGCGCAAGCGCAAACTAAAGAGTTCGATACGCTAATGAATGCATTCGTAAATGGCGTGCGAAAGGAAATGGGACTAGAGCCGTATAAGGCCACCGGGACAACCGTGCAAAACATCAGCGAAAAGGTAAACGAATTGCTTGCAAATGATGCTGAGTGACGTGACTCCACAGGCTCTGAAGTGCATATCCTTATTGACAAAAAGTTATTGTAATCCCGTCCGGGAAGAGAAACCTGATATGGGATCACCCATAATCAGTATCACTTCTGGGCTGCTCCGACCGATCGGACTCCTCCGCAATTGATCGGGTCCATCATGCATAGCTCAGGTCCCGTCATACGTGTAGCTCCGCCATCAGTGTTAGATCTTCATTGCCTACGATCATGTGATCCGCTGGTCGAAACGCCTGCCCCAGCGGCCAGTCGCGGGGTAACGTAACGCCCTCGGGCGAAATAGAAACGCCACCCGTGGCGGCAAGGTCGCCACTCAAGAGGGGGTTACACATGACCAAGGGCGGCAAGGCAAAGAGGCAGGGATACAGCATCGCCGATATCTTGTTCCCGTCGACGCCGAAAGCGAAGTCGAGCAGCAATCGCAACAGTAAGAAGATTCAAGGGGCCAAGCAGCACCACGACAGCCTGAAGGGTGGCCAAGGTAACAACTCCAACCGCCGCTCTCGCGGAGGACGCTGACGCTATAGCGGAGCGATCTACTATGTCGTGACGCTCAGGACGCCGAAGGATTTTGATTTTGGCGAAGCGCATCGTCTGGTCGCATGACGCCAACTAGACCCCTCGTGTGCGTCCGATACATGCCCGCCTCGCGGGGCTGAGGGTCGGCGTCAAGAACGGTGCCGACCAACGCGCGCTGCCAAGGGCGCAGCCCCAACGGGACCACCCGCTTGGACTCGCGTACATTGACGAATTTTTCAAAGAACGCGGCGAGCCGCTCAGAGCCGCTCGACCGTGGCTGAAACGGAAACCCCGTATGGTCAACAGCCCGCTTAGGGCCAGCTTTCACGTTAAGCTCCTAGTGTGATTTTCGATGTTTTTGGCACAGTCGTGATGCCAGGAGGTTGAACTGTGCTTTCCAGACTGCGTCGCGCAAAGCGGCATACTTCGCGAACACGATCTAATACGGCCGCTCGACTTCGTCTGCACCCAGGAAATCGTAAACGAAGGCATCAAGTAAAACGGGCAAATATAGAGATGAAAAAGGCCAGACGCGAATTGCTGATATTTGTTGCCGGCCTATCGGCATCAGTCATTGTTGCAATTGTCAGCAGTGCTACAACTTTGCGAGTGTCTGCAGACACTCAGCATAGCACCGCCCACAACGCTGATCTTTCGTTCAAAAAGACCGAACAAAAGACTGCTTACTCCGATTACGAAGTTAGGCTGATGGCGTTCACTGATGCGGAAGCAGAGTTGTTGAACAGATTCTCGGAAAAATTGCCCAACGGAGACATGCATCCGCTCGAATGGTATAAATCGGCACCAGAGTATGCTAACTACTTAGATACTTTCAAGGACTTTTCTACGCACTCCTTAATAATCAATATGTTCGCCTCAAATCAAATTCGGTCAGTGGTATCGGAAGTCAATGGGAACATACAGGCGGCATACCTAAGGCTAGGTTCATTTATACACGATTTTGGCAATGGGCCCGCCGCACTACAAGACCGTAAGGTACTGAGATCCCTCAAGGACGACCGCAGATCGCTAGAAGTGCAACTTTCGGATGCTGCACGTTCTGACATGATCGGCGGCTAAGCAAGTACTCATCCCTGCGCTGGCCGTTCGAGCGGACAGGGAGGTGCTCTCGGGGGCACCCCCTCACCCTGAGAGTTCCCGCAGCTCGCCGCGTTGCGCTCCGGATTGCTGTCGTTTCGCGGCGGTAACGTCCTTGGTATGGCTGTTCGGATGACGACGTGGCATAGCACCGGTCAGCGCTGCCGGGATTGCGGTCAACCCATCGAGAAGCGCACCGTACGAACGGAACTGTTGCAGGGCCATTTTGACGAAGTTGAGACGCGATGCAGCCAGGTCTGCGAGGGCGGGAACTAGTCGGTGTCTGACAGGTTGCCTGCTGACCTAGAACTGATTCTCGACTACATCGCCATGATGGCGCGCGGGTACGGCAACCGGTTGAAGTGGAACGAGGTTGCAAAGTTGAAGTCGGACATGATGAAGGTTCCGCGCCGTTGGACTCCGGAGCGTGCGCCTGTCGCTCTTGTCGAAGCGCGTTGTTTGGAGCTTGGGATGACGCGCGAGGACACGGCGACTGTGATTGACCTTCTATGGAAGACACAGGCTGGGCGCCGGTTGATTCCGCAACACTCTTACCGAAACTTCGCGTTCAAACCGCCTGTCGAGTAGCCGGTTCGTGTTAACGGGCGTATTACAGCGCTCAGCGTTGCTCACGTGCGGCTATGGCGCCTAGCACCTGTCCGCGCTCAGCGTCGGTGCATCGGTTACCCCGGCGCCCGTTAGAACTACGGCAACGCGTTGTCAGGTTCAGCGGCTCAAACGCTAAGTCTTGTCGCTCGGCTACGGGGATCACATGATCAGTCGTAAAGTCGATAGTGAACCGACCTTGCATCGGCTGCGGGACGCTGATAGCAAAGGGCAGCAGGTGCGGACCATGCACACCTAAAAGGCAATGGCCACAAGGGCCTCCGCACACAACACCGCACGCATGAAGTGGTTAAGCAAGGCAACCGCAAAGTGCAGCCGTGGTGCTTGGACTGCTGCGCAACCTTCTATTTGTCCGGCTACGTCGACCAGCTCGTTTGTTACGTCTAATGCGTCAGGGCGGAGAAGACGGTACTGCACTAGCTCGCCTCTGCGGGCTGGCCGGTGGCAGCGGTCCTCTACACCAGCCCGCTCTCCGCGTCTCGTCATGCGGGCCAGCTTAGAACCGCTGCGGCCTGAATGCGGGCTAGGACAGCCGCGCCAGGCCAAAAATGCCACCTGACCGGTGCCACGGCAAGATCGAACGGTTCCGAGGTGCCGTCGGCCAGGCTGACGGGTGCCCCCGGCACGACTCGAACGTGCGACCTAGGGATTAGAAGGCCCTTGCTCTATCCACCTGAGCTACGGAGGCAATGTGCAGGTCAGTCTATTCCAACGGCGTGTCGCGACACGACTCGCCGCGGCGGCGCGCACGAAAAGCGTTCGCGCCGAGCAGTTATCGGCTATGGTTGGGACCCTCGACACACGTACAACACCGGCCGGTAATCGGCCGTTAACCGCAACGAGGCGTGTGCAAACCGTCGAGGGGTGGCGTTGCTATGAGCGTGACCATGCACTTGACTTCACGGTGCTCGTGGGCCGGTACCCAGGCATTACGCCTGGCCGCCGATGCGATGGACGCCTACCGGGCCGGCACGCTGTTGCTGCGCGGCTCGCCGTTCGCGCTGGGCTGCCTCGTCGGCTGGATCTCCACGGAATTTCCGCCGCACGTCCTGACCGGCCACGCCCTGTCGCGGGTCTCGCACCCGTCCATCGGTCGCGTCGGCGCCACCTGGGCGGCACAGCGGGCGGACCGGGCCCTCACCGCCGCGCTCGAGGAGTCCTTCGGCCCGGACTTCCGCGAGCAGGTGCGTCATCCGGCCGGCGTCAATCCCGTCTGCGCTCCCCGCGGCGGCGTGTTGGGCAGGCCCGGGCCACACCGCCGGTACGCGGCGCAGACGTCGAACATCTCCTACGGCCCGAACGGGCGCGACAACCTGCTCGACATCTGGCGACGCCATGACATGGCGCCGGGGCGACGGGCGCCGGTCCTGATCCAGGTTCCCGGCGGGGCGTGGACCGTCGGCGACAAGCGCGTCCAGGCCTACACGCTGATGAGCCGCATGGCCGAACTCGGCTGGATCTGCGTGTCGATCAACTACTGCAAGAGCCCCCGGTCCACGTTCCCCGCGCACCTGATCGACGTGAAGCGGGCGATCGCCTGGGTCCGCCAGAACATCGCCGACTACGGTGGCGATCCCGACTTCATCGCGATCACAGGCGGGTCGGCGGGGGGACACCTGGCCGCCCTGGCCGCGCTCACCCCGAACGACCCCGCCTACCAGCCCGGATTCGAAAACGCCGACACGACGGTTCAGGCCGTCGCGCCCTATTACGGGGTGTACGACTTCACCGACTTCGACAACATGCACGACCTGATGCTGCCGTTCCTCGAGCAATTCGTGGTCAAGGCCCGCTACGCCGACGAGCCCGAGCGGTTCGAGGCGGCGTCGCCGGTGTCCTACGTGCACAGCGAGGCGCCGCCGTTTTTCGTGCTGCACGGCGAGAAGGACGAGCTGGTTCCCAGCGGCCAGGCCCGGGCCTTCTGCGCGGCGCTGCGTGCGGCCGGCGCCGCCACGGTGGCCCACGCCGAGCTGGACAACGCGCACCACGCGTTCGACATCCTGTCGACGGTGCGATCGCGGCTGGCCGCCGACGCGGTCGCCGATTTCCTCGGCGTGGTCTACGGCCGGCGCGTCAGCTCGCTGCTGGACTCGGTCCCGCTGCCCGCCACCTCGGCCAGCTGACCCGCCTGGCCCGACCGCTCCTTTCACCAGCGCGGCAACCCGACTAGCGTTGTGTTGGCGATTGCGCAGGCGGGTCCGAGGCAGGAGGCTTGATCTTCGGTGACAGGGTTGACGCGTCGGGCGGGCGATCATGGCTGAATCCGTCGAGGTCGTGAAGCTGTCCGACCAGCTCGGACCGGTCGACTATCTGATGCATCGGGGCGAAGCGAATCCCCGGACCCGGTCGGGGATCATGGCGCTGGAGCTGCTCGACACCACCCCGGACTGGGATAGATTCCTGACCCGATTCGAGAACGCCTCGCGACGGGTGCTGCGCCTGCGGCAGAAGGTGGTCGTGCCGACGCTGCCGACGGCGTCGCCGCGCTGGGTGGTGGACCCCGATTTCAACCTCGAATTCCATGTGCGCCGCATGCGGGTGGCCGAACCCGGCACACTGCGCGACGTTTTCAACCTCGCCGAGGTGATCCTGCAGTCGCCGATGGACATCTCCCGGCCGCTGTGGACGGCCACCCTCGTCGAGGGCCTGGCCGGCGGGAGGGCCGCGACGCTGCTGCACGTCAGCCACGCGGTCACCGACGGCGTCGGCGGGGTGCAGATGTTCGCCGAAATCTACGACCTCGAGCGTGATCCGCCTGCCAAGCCGACGCCCCCGCTGCCCATTCCGCAGGACCTGACCTCCAATGACCTGATGCGGCAAGGCATTAACCACTTGCCCTCCGCCGTGGTCGGTGGCGTCCTGACCGCGCTGTCCGGGGCGGTGTCGGCGGCGGGCCGGGTGGTTCTGGAACCGGGGCCCACCGTGTCCGGGATCGTTGGTTACGCGATGTCCGGGATGCGGGTGCTCAACCGGGCGGCCGAGCCGTCGCCGCTGCTGCGGCGGCGCAGCCTGGCCACCCGCACCGAGGCGATCGACATCCCGCTCTCCGATCTGCACAAGGCCGCCAAGGCCGGTGGGGGATCGATCAACGACGCCTACCTCGCCGGCCTGTGCGGCGCCCTGCGGCGCTACCACGAGGCGCTCGGCGTGCCGATCAGCACGCTGCCGATGGCGGTGCCGGTCAACCTGCGGGCCGACGCCGACACGGCCGGCGGCAACCGGTTTACCGGCGTCAACCTGGCCGCCCCGGTGGGCACGGTCGACCCGGTGTCGCGGATGAAGAAGATCCGCGCGCAGATGACGCAGCGCCGCGACGAGCCCGCGATGAACATCGTCGGTTCGGTCGCGCCGCTTCTCAGCGTCCTGCCGACCGCGGTGCTCGAGGGGATCACCGGCTCGGTGATCGGTTCCGACGTGCAGGCCAGCAATGTCCCGGTCTACCCCGGGGACACCTACATCGCCGGGGCAAAGGTGTTGCGGCAGTACGGGATCGGGCCGCTGCCCGGGGTGGCGATGATGGTGGTGCTGATCTCGCGGGGCGGGTGGTGCACCATCACCGTGCGCTACGACCGGGCGTCGGTGCGCAACGAGCCATTGTTCGCCCAATGCCTGCTGGAGGGTTTCGACGAAATCCTCGCGCTGGCCGGCGAGGGGGCGCCGCAGGCGGTGCCCGCCTCCTTCAACGAACCGGCGACCTCGGCGCGGACGGCGAAGAGCTCATGAGCGCCCCGAAGGATCGGCGAGACGGCGGGCCCTCCGGCGACATGCGGCTGCCGGGTTCGGTCGCCGAGATCATGGCCAGCCCGCCGGGCCCCAAGATCGGGGCGTTCTTCGACCTGGACGGGACGCTGGTGGCCGGCTTCACGGCGGTGATCCTCACCCAGGAGCGGTTGTTGCGCCGCGACATGGGCGTTGGCGAGTTGCTCGGCATGGTTCAGGCCGGCCTGAGCCACACGCTCGGGCGCATCGAGTTCGAGGACCTCATCGGCAAGGCCGCCGCCGCGTTGGCCGGCCGCCTGTTGGACGACCTGGAGGAGATCGGCGAGCGGCTGTTCGTGCAGCGGATCGAGTCGCGGATCTACCCGGAGATGCGGGAGCTGGTGCGGGCCCACGTCGCTCGCGGGCACACCGTGGTGCTCAGCTCGTCGGCGCTGACCATCCAGGTCAATCCGGTGGCGCGTTTCCTGGGCATCTCGAACATGCTCACCAACAAGTTCGAGACCACCGAGGACGGGATACTCACCGGCGGCGTGCAGAAGCCGATCCTGTGGGGGCCCGGCAAAGCCGCTGCGGTACAACGGTTTGCGGCCGAGAACGGCATCGACCTCAAGGACAGCTACTTCTACGCGGACGGGGACGAGGACGTCGCCCTGATGTACCTGGTCGGCAATCCCCGCCCGACCAATCCCGAGGGCAAGATGGCCGCGGTGGCCAAGCGCCGCGGCTGGCCCATCCTGCGCTTCAACAGCCGCGGGCCGGTGGGCCTGCGGCGCCAGCTGCGCACCCTCGCCGGCTTCGGCTCGATGTTCCCGGTCGCCGCGGGCGCCGTCGGCATCGGCGTGCTGACCCGCAACCGGCGGCGCGGGGTCAACTTCTTCACCTCGACCTTCTCCCAGCTGTCGTTGGCGATCGCCGGCGTGCAGCTCAACGTCATGGGTCAGGAGAACCTGACCGCGCAGCGACCGGCGGTGTTCATCTTCAACCACCGCAACCAGGTCGACCCGGTCATCGCCGGTGCGCTGGTGCGCGACAACTGGATTGGCGTGGGCAAGAAGGAACTCCAGAAGGACCCCATCATGGGCACGCTGGGCAAGCTGCTCGACGGCGTGTTCATCGACCGCGACGACCCCGCGGCCGCGGTGGAGACGATGCACGAGGTCGAGGACCGGGCCCGCAAGGGGCTGTCCATCGTCATCGCCCCGGAAGGCACCCGGGTGGACACCACGGAAGTCGGGCCGTTCAAGAAGGGCCCGTTCCGCCTCGCGATGGCGGCCGGAATCCCGATCGTGCCGATCGTGATTCGTAACGCCGAGCTCGTCGCCGCCCGCAACTCCACCGTCATCAACCCCGGCACGGTCGATGTCGCGGTGTTCCCGCCGATCTCGGTGCAGGACTGGACGGTCGAGAACCTGGCGGAGCGCATCGCCGAGGTCCGCCAGCTGTATCTGGACACGCTGGCCAACTGGCCGGTCGACGAGCTGCCCCAGGTTGACCTCTACGCGGAGAAGAAGGCGGCGGCCAAGGCCAAGGCCCCCGCGAAAAAGCCGGTGGCCGCGAAGGCTCCGGCGAAGAAGGCACCGGCGAAGAAGGCGACGGCGAAGAAGGCCGCGCCGAAAGCCAAGCCCGCCAAGGCGAATCCGCACGAGTCGCAGGCCACCCCCAAAGACGGTGAGGCGCAACGGCCCGCCGACGCGGCGCTGCGCGCCGAACCGCCGACCGAAGGGCGGCCGTGACCGAACTGGCCGCGGACACCACCGCGGTCCTCACCGGCCAAGACTCGCTGGTGTTGGCGTCCATGAGCTCTCCGGTCGAGAGGGAACTGGTGACGGCCTGGATGGCGCAACAACGCGCCGACAAGCCGGCGGCCAGGTTCGACGTCTTGGAACTGCCACCGCCCAACGCGGCGCCCGAGGCGCTGAGCCCGCTGATCGGGCAGCTCCAGGCCGGTCACGACGCGGCCGGCGACCGCTGGATCGTGCCGGTGCGGGTGTTCTGGCTGCCGCCACCGGACCGCGGCCGGATCGCCAAGCTCGCCGGCCTGCTGCCGGGCCGGGACCCCTACGCCCCCAACGAACGTCAGCAACTGAAGATCATGCGCACCGCTCCGCAGCGGGCGCGGGTGGTGGCCGGGGAACCGGCGAAGGTCTCCGAACTCCGCCAGCAGTGGCGCGACATCACCGTCGGCGAGAACGAGAGCGACTTCGCCCGATTCGTCATCCGCCGCGCGCTGTTGGCGTTGGAGCGTGTCGAGTACCGAATCCTGGGGCCGCAGTACAAGTCGCCGCGCCTGGTGAAGCCGGAGATCTTGGAGTCCAGCCGGTTTCGTGCCGGGCTGAAGAAAATCCCCGGCGCGACCGTCGAACAAGCCGGCGAGATGCTCGATGAGCTCTCCACCGGCTGGAGCCGGGTGTCGGTCGACCTGGTCGGCGTCCTGGGGAGGGCGCTCAGCCGCGGATTCGACCCCGAGATCGACTACGACGGCTACCAGGTCGCGGCGATGCGCGCCGCCCTGGAAACCCACCCCGCGGTGCTGCTGTTCTCGCACCGCTCCTACATCGACGGTGCGGTGGTGCCGGTGGCGATGCAGGAGAACCGGCTCCCGCCCGTGCACGTGTTCGCCGGCATCAACTTGGCGTTCGGCGCGATGGGGCCGCTGCTGCGGCGGTCGGGCGTCATCTTCATTCGGCGCAACATCGGCGAAAACCCGCTCTACAAATACGTTTTGCGCGAGTACGTGGGTTACATAGTGGAGAAGCGGTTCAACCTGAGCTGGTCCATCGAGGGCACGCGTTCGCGCACCGGCAAGATGCTGCCCCCCAAACTCGGGTTGTTGGCCTACGTGGCCGACGCCTATCTCGACGGCCGCAGCGAAGACATCCTGTTGCAGCCGGTGTCCATCAGCTTCGACCAGCTGCACGAGACCGCCGAATACGCCGCCTACGCCCGCGGCGGGGAGAAGACGCCCGAAGGGGTCGGCTGGCTGTACAACTTCATCAGGGCGCAGGGCGAACGCAACTACGGCAAGATCTACGTCCGCTTCCCCGAAGCAGTTTCGATGCGCCAGTACCTGGGCCCGACGCACGGCCCGATGGCGCACGACCAGGACGCCAAACGGCTTGCGCTGCAGAAGATGTCGTTCGAGGTCGCCTGGCGGATACTGCAGGCGACCCCGGTGACGGCGACGGGCCTGGTGTGCGCGCTACTGCTGACCACCCGCGGCGCGGCGTTGACGCTGGGTCAGCTGCACCACACCCTGCAGGACTCGCTGGATTACCTTGAACGCAAACACAACCCGATGTCGACGAGCGCGTTGCGGCTGCGCTCGCGCGAGGGCGTGCGGGCGGCGGTCGACGCATTGTCCAACGGGCACCCCATCACCCGGGTCGACGGTGGCCGGGAACCGGTGTGGCGCATCGCCCCCGACGAGCAGCACGCGGCCGCGTTCTACCGCAACTCGCTGATCCATGCCTTCCTGGAAACCTCGATCGTCGAACTCGCCCTGGCCCACGCCCGGCACGTCGAGGGCGACCGCATGCAGGCGTTCTGGGATCAGGCTATGCGCCTGCGCGACCTGCTCAAGTTCGACTTCTACTTCGCGGATTCGGCGGCGTTTCGCGACAACATTGCCGAAGAGATGGCCTGGCATGACAACTGGGAGGCCCACGTCAGCGCCGGCGGCGAGGAGATCGACGAGATGCTGTTCGCCAAGCGTCCGTTGATGGCGGACGCGATGTTGCGGGTGTTCTTCGAGGCCTACGAGATCGTCGCCGACGTGCTGCGCGACGCGCCGGCCGACGTCGCGCAGAAGGAATTGACCGAGTCGGCGCTCGGCGTCGGCCGGCAATACGTGGCGCAAACCCGGGTCCGCAGCAGCGAATCGGTGTCGACGTTGTTGTTCGCCACCGCGTATCAGGTCGTCGTCGATCAGGACCTGATCGCGCCCGCCGCCGACCTCGCCGAACGGCGGACCGCGTTTCGGGCGGAGCTGCGGGACATCCTGCGGGACTCGGATTACGTGGGGCGGATCTCGCGCGACCAGTTCGTCGCCCGCGAGGCCAGGGCGCGCCAGGAGCGCCTGGCTCGGTAGCCGCGGGTTCGCGCCCATACCCTGGCTGCATGACGGTCGATCGGTCGGTGAGCACCCCGCGCGCGCCGGCGTGGCCGCTGCTGATCGGCGTGGCGGTGTTGGCGGGCTGCACGGCGGCCGGGATCGGCGCGCTGTCGCTGGCCGACTCGCTGAGCGCCACGGGGTTGCCGAACCCGGGCCCGGCAACCACGCTGGGGCTGCCGTTCGTCCGGGCGGCGGGGGAGCTCGCCGCGGTGCTGGCCGTCGGGGCGTTCCTGTTCGCGGCGTTTCTGGTGCCCCCGCAGCGCAGCGGCGTCCTGGACGCCGACGGGTACCGGGCGCTTCGCCTGGGAACGGTCGCGTCCGGGGTCTGGGCGGTGTGTGCCGCGCTGCTGGTGCCGCTGACCGTCTCGGACGTGTCGGGCCGACCGTTGGGCGCGCTGTTGAACCCGGTGCGCATCTGGTCGGTGGCGGGCCTGGTCACCACCGCGTCGGCCTGGCGGTGGACCGCGGCGCTGGCCGCGCTGGTGATGCTGGCCAGCCTGCCGGTGCTGCGCTGGTCGTGGACGCCGCTGCTGTTCGCCGGCTCGGTGCTGACGCTCATCCCGCTGGGGCTGACCGGCCACTCGTCGGCCGGCGGGTCGCACGACCTGGCCACCAACAGCCTGCTGATCCACCTGGTGGCCGCCGGCCTGTGGGCCGGCGGCCTGCTGGCGTTGGCGGCCTACGGCTTGCGGGGCGGCGAGCACCTCGCCCTGGCGGCGCGGCGGTTCTCCGCGGTCGCGCTGTGGTGCTGGGTCGCGATGGCGCTGAGCGGCGTGATGAATGCCGTGGTGCGCGTGCCGCTCGGTGACCTGTTGACCACCGATTACGGGCGCCTGGTGGTCGCGAAGTTCCTCGCGCTGTGCGTGCTGGGCGTGCTGGGCTGGCGTCAGCGGCGCTCCTCGGTCGGCCGGTTGCAGGCCGAGCCGGAGGGCGCGCGCCGCGTCCTGCTTCGGCTGGCGCTCACCGAGGCCGCCGTCTTCGGCCTCACCTTCGGCGTCGCCGTCGGGCTGGGCCGCACCCCGCCGCCGCCACCGCCGGCCCGGCTGCCCTCGATACCCGAAGCCGAGATCGGCTACGACTTCAACGGCCCGCCCACGCCGGCGCGCATCCTGTTCGACTGGCGCTTCGATCTGATCTTCGGCACCGCCGCGATCGTGCTCGCCGGCCTCTACGTGGCCGCCGTGCTGCGCCTGCGCCGCCGCGGCGACGCGTGGCCGCCCGGCCGGACCACGGCCTGGCTGCTCGGCTGCCTGGCCTTGCTGTTCGTCACCTCCTCGGGCATCGGTCGCTACATGCCGGCGATGTTCAGCGTCCACATGGTCGCCCACATGGGCCTGTCGATGCTGGTCCCGATCCTGCTGGTGCTGGGCGCGCCGGTGAGCCTGGCCCTGCGGGCGCTGCCCGCCGCCGGCCGTGACGACCCGCCCGGCATGCGGGAATGGCTGCTGGCCGCGCTGCACAGCCGGCTGTCGCGGTTCCTCACCAACCCCGTCGTCGCGACCGTGCTCTTCGTCGCCGGGTTCTACGGGCTGTACCTGTCGACCCTGTTCGACACCGCCGTCGGCAGCCACGCGGGGCACCTGGCGATGAACGTGCACTTTTTGCTCAGCGGCTACCTGTTCTATTGGATCGTCATCGGCGTCGACCCCACGCCGCGGCCGATCCCGCCGCTGGCCAAGGTGGGCGTGGTGTTCGCGTCGTTGCCGCTGCACGCGTTCTTCGGGGTGGTGCTGATGGGCACCCGCAGGGTGCTCGGCGCCGACTACTACCGGTCGCTCGGTCTGAGCTGGCACACCGATCTGCTGGGCGATCAGCGGCTGGGCGGCGGCATCGCCTGGGCGGCCGGGGAACTGCCCCTGGTGATCGTGATGCTGGCGCTGCTGGTGCAGTGGGCGCGCAGCGACGACCGCACCGCCCGGCGGCTGGACCGCGCCGCCGAGCGCGACGATGACGCCGAGCTCGTCGCCTACAACGCGATGCTGGCCGAGTTGGCGCGGCGCGACGCGCCGGGACATGCAAAGCCCCAGTGACAAGGTGCTGCGGTGCGGGCCTCGAGCGGCTCTTGGTCCGTGCGCGGTTCTCGGCTTCGGCGACGGACTAGTTGTTGGACGGTGGTGGTTTGGGCTGGTAGGGGTCATACCACCACCAGTCGGCGCGTTCGCCGATCGGTCCCGGGCACGGTGGAACGGCGGGCGGCGGTCCGGTGGGTTGGCGCGCCAGCGATCCCGGACTCAGTGTGCGCCCGGCGGCGTCGGTGACGGTCAGATCGTGTGCGGGTCCGACAATGGTGATGCCCCCGGAGTGGTGCAGCCGGTGATGATGGGGACAGACCAGCACGAGGTTGGTCAGCTCGGTGGGGCCGCCGTCTTCCCAGTGCCAGATGTGGTGAGCGTGCAGACCCCGGGTCGCGCCGCAGCCGGGCACAGCGCACGTGCGGTCGCGGTGCTCCAGCGCGCGGCGTAGCCGTCGGCTTATCTGGCGCGTGGTTCGGCCCGCGCCGATGAGCTGGCCGTCTCGGTGGAACCACACCTCACAGGTGGCATCACAGGTCAGGTAGCGGCGTTCGGCGTCGGACAGCAGCGGACCCAGATGCAGTGCCGCGGCGCGCTTCTCTGTGTCGACGTGCACCACCACGGTGGTGTGTTGCCCGTGCGGCCGCCGAGCCGCCTCGGCATCCCAGCCGGCTTCTACCAGCCGCACAAACGCCTCGGCGGTGCCCGGCAGCGGCGGCGCGCTTTCGGACGCTCCGTCGGTGCGGTCTTGTTTCCATTCGGCGATCAGCGCGTCCCGGTGTGACGCCAACGCGGTGTCGAACTTCGCGGCGTCCGGAGGCGGGAGGGTGATCCGGTAGCAGCTGCCCCGCTCGGTGGACGTCTTCGTGAACGAGCGCTCTGGCTCGGGCCGGGGACCGGGGTCAGGGCGCGGTTCGAGGCTGATCGCGGTTCGCAGTTGGTGCACCGTGGCCACCCGCGCCAGCTCCGCATAGTGCGCGTCGGAGCCCTCGCCGGCGCGTGCGGCGATGACGCCGACCTGATCCAGCGACAGCCGCCCCTCGCGCAACCCCTGCGTGCAGCGGGGGAACTCCTCGGCCCGGTGCGCGACGGTGGCGATGGTGTGCGCGGCGGCCGGGGACAACCCCAGCTTCCAGGCCACCAACGCCGCAACGGAGCGCGCGCCGGTCATGCCGCACAGCTCATCACGATCGATCTCGGCGACCAGGTCCACGATGCGCCCATCGATCGCGTTGCGCTGACCGGCCAACTCCGCCAGCTCCTCGAACACCTCGTCCAAACGCTCGGTGGGACTCACTGCCACAGCGCCGGCAGATGCGGTCGAAGACATGGGCCCACGATCGCAACGGGGTACGACAAGTTCCGGCTGCTGCGGGTGGTCCGCGGACGTGCGATCGGACTGATCCACAGTCCCGCCTTTGTCCACAGGGCCGCCCGTCGAGAGCCGGTTTAGGCCCCGTTCATGCGCGGTCCGTCGGTTGCGGCGAGGTCAATGGTCACCACACCAGAGAAATAGCAACCGAGAAGGGATCAGCCAATGTTTGAAACACCGCTTACGGTCGTCGGACACATCGTCACCAACCCCGAACGCCGACAGGTGGGCACGCAGGAGGTGATCAAGTTCCGCGTCGCCAGCAATTCCCGCCGGCGCACGGCCGACGGCGGCTGGGAGCCGGGTAACTCCCTGTTCATCAACGTCAACTGCTGGGGCAAGTTGGTCACCGGCGTCGGCGCCGCCTTGGGCAAGGGGGCGCCGGTGATCGTGGTGGGCCACGTGTACACCAGCGAGTACGAGGACCGCGACGGCAACCGCCGCTCGTCTTTGGAGATGCGGGCCACGTCCGTCGGGCCGGATGTGTCCCGCGCGATCGTGCGCATCGAGCGGCCGGGCTACACGGGTCCGGCCCCCGCCGACCCCGCCACACCGGCCGGGGAGGCCGCCGGCCCCGCCGGTGCGGACGCCGACGGCGAGGGCGGCGCCGCGTCCGCCGACACCGGACCGTTGCCGATGTCGGCTTAGCTGCGGAATCCGGCCCCCCGGGCGATGCCTAGGATGGTCGCGAGAACTCTCTCAAAGACCAGAAAGGCATGACCGCGGCATGGCTGAGTTCATCTACACGATGAAAAAGGTCCGCAAGGCGCACGGCGACAAGGTGATCCTGGACGACGTCACGTTGAGCTTCTACCCGGGCGCCAAGATCGGTGTCGTCGGCCCCAACGGCGCCGGCAAGTCGAGCGTCTTGCGGATCATGGCCGGGCTGGACAAGCCGAACAACGGCGAAGCCTTCCTCGCCACGGACGCCAGCGTCGGCATCCTGCAGCAGGAGCCGCCGCTGAACGAAGAGAAGACGGTGCGGGGCAACGTCGAGGAGGGGCTCGGCGACATCAAGGTCAAGCTGGACCGCTTCAACGAGGTCGCCGAGTTGATGGCCACCGACTACTCCGACGAGTTGATGGAGGAAATGGGGCGGCTGCAGGAGGAGCTCGACCACGCCGACGCGTGGGACCTCGACTCGCAGCTCGAACAGGCCATGGACGCCCTGCGCTGCCCCCCGCCGGACGAGCCGGTGACGAACCTGTCCGGCGGCGAGCGGCGCCGGGTGGCGCTGTGCAAGCTGCTGCTGGCCAAGCCCGACCTGTTGTTGCTCGACGAGCCGACCAACCACCTGGACGCCGAAAGCGTGCAGTGGCTCGAACAACACCTGGCCGCCTACCCGGGCGCGGTGTTGGCGGTGACCCACGACCGGTACTTCCTGGACAACGTCGCCCAGTGGATCCTCGAGCTCGACCGCGGCCGCGCCTACCCCTACGAGGGCAACTACTCGACCTACCTGGAAAAGAAGGCCGAGCGGCTGTCGGTGCAGGGCCGCAAGGACGCCAAGCTGCAGAAGCGGCTGACCGAGGAGCTGGCCTGGGTGCGGCAGGGGGCCAAGGCGCGCCAGGCGAAGAACAAGGCCCGCCTGCAGCGCTACGAGGAGATGGCCGCCGAGGCGGAGAAGACGCGCAAGCTCGACTTCGAGGAGATCCAGATTCCGGTCGGGCCGCGGCTGGGCAACGTGGTGGTCGAGGTCTCGCATCTCGACAAGGGCTACGACGGGCGCACCCTGATCAAGGACCTGTCCTTCACCCTGCCCCGCAACGGCATCGTGGGCGTGATCGGCCCCAACGGCGTCGGCAAAACCACCCTGTTCAAGACCATCGTCGGGCTCGAGCAGCCGGACAGCGGGACCGTCAAGGTCGGCGAGACCGTCAAGCTCAGCTACGTGGACCAGTCCCGCGCCGGCATCGACCCCAAGAAGACCGTGTGGGAGGTCGTCTCGGACGGCCTCGACTACATCGAGGTCGGCCAGAACGAGATCCCGTCACGCGCCTACGTCTCGGCCTTCGGGTTCAAGGGGCCCGACCAGCAGAAGCCGGCCGGCGTGCTGTCCGGCGGCGAGCGCAACCGGCTGAACCTGGCGCTCACGCTGAAAGAGGGCGGAAACCTGATCCTGCTCGACGAGCCGACCAACGACCTGGACGTCGAGACGCTGGGTTCGCTGGAGAATGCCTTGGAGAAATTCCCCGGCTGCGCGGTGGTGATCTCCCACGATCGCTGGTTCCTGGACCGCACCTGCACCCACATCCTGGCCTGGGAGGGCGACGAGGACAACGAGGCCAAGTGGTTCTGGTTCGAGGGCAACTTCGGCGCATACGAGGAGAACAAGGTCGAACGGCTCGGCGTCGACGCGGCGCGACCGCACAGAGTGACCCACCGGAAGCTCACGCGCGACTAGTGTCAGCTGCGCTGCCCCTCGACGGCGATGCGGCGGCACGGCGGCACAGGAGCGGGCGGTTGAGCACAGTGGCAATGGTCGCGAGTTGGGAGCCATCGGCATGACGATCGATCCCGGAGCCAAGCAGGCCCTCCAGCCGTGGACCACGTTCACCCAGCAGCAGGACATCCCGGACTGGATCGCGAAGGCCTACATCGAGAGCTATCGCGGTCCGCACGGCGACCAGCCGGGAGTCGCCGAATCCGGTCCGATCGACCTGACCGTTCCGGCCGCCATCGTGACTCCCGCCATGCTGGGCGCCCACTATCGGCTCGGGCAGCACCGTCCCGCCGGTGAAAGCCGCGTCGCGGTCTACCCCCCGGACGACCCGACCGGAATCGGGCCCGCGATGCAAGTCGTCACCGACCACGGCGGCATGCTGCTGGACTCCGTCACGGTGCTGCTGCACCGGCTCGGTGTGCCCTACACGGCCATCATGACGCCCGTGTTCGAGGTGCACCGCAACCCGAGCGGCGACCTGGTCACCGTCGAACCGAAGCCGCCCGGGGCCCCGCAATACCTGGGGGAGGCGTGGATACACGTGCAGCTGCTGCCGTCCGTCGACGGCAAGGGTCTCGCCGAGGTCCAACGGCTGCTGCCCAAGGTCCTCTCGGACGTGCAGCAGGTCGCCAGCGACGCGGGCGCGTTGATCGCCACCCTGAGCGGGCTGGCCGCCGACGTCGAATCCAACGAGCACGGCCACTTCTCGGCCCCCGACCGTGACGACGTCGCGGCGCTGCTGCGCTGGCTGGGTAACGGGAATTTCCTGCTGCTGGGCTACCAGCGCTGCCGCGTGCACGAGGGTCTGGTCTCCGGTGACGGGTCACCCGGCCTGGGTGTCCTGCGCACCCGCACCGGTTCACGCCCCCGGCTGACCGACGACGACAAGATGCTGGTGCTGGCGCAATCGGTCGTCGGCAGCTATCTGCGCTACGGCGCCTACCCGTACGCCATCGCGGTTCGCGAGAACGTCGGCGGCGACGACAGCATCGTCGAGCACCGCTTCGTCGGGTTGTTCACCGTCGCCGCCATGAACGCCGACGTCCTGGAAATCCCGACGGTCTCCACCCGGGTGCGCGACGCGCTCACCATGGCCGACAGCGACCCGATCCACCCCGGCCAGCTGCTGCTCGACGTCATCCAAACCGTCCCGCGCTCCGAACTTTTCACGCTGAGCGCCGAGCGGCTGCTGGCGATGGCCAAAGCGGTGGTGGATCTGGGATCCCAACGGCGGGCGCTGTTGTTCCTGCGCGCCGACCGGCTCCAGTACTTCGTCTCCTGCCTGGTCTATCTGCCACGCGACCGCTACACCACACAGGTGCGGTTGCAGATCGAGGACATCCTGGTCCGCGAGTTCGGCGGCACGCGACTGGAATTCACCGCCCGGGTCAGCGAATCACCCTGGGCCCTCATGCATTTCATGGTCCGGCTGCCCGAAGAGGCGGCGCCGGTGGACGTCTCGGAGGAGAACAGGGTCCGCATCCAGGGGATGCTGAGCGAGGCGGCGCGAACCTGGACCGACCGGTTGATCGGCGCCGCCGCGGACCGGGCCGTCGAGCACGCCGAGGTCGAGCACTATGCGGACGCGTTCTCCGAAGCCTACAAACAATCCGTCACCCCCGTCGACGCGATCGAGCACATCGGCATAATCAAAGAGCTGCAAGATAATTCGGTCAAGCTCTTGTTCTCCGAACGCGGCGAGGACGGGGCGGCCCAGCTGACCTGGTTCCTGGGTGGGCGCACCGCCTCGCTGAGCCAGCTGCTGCCCATGCTGCAGAGCATGGGCGTCGTGGTCCTCGAGGAGCGGCCCTTCACCGTGACCCGCCCGGACGGGCTGCCGGTGTGGATCTACCAGTTCAAGATCTCGCCGCACCCCACCATCAAGCCGGCGACCACGGCCGCCGAGCGCGACGCGACCGCGCAACGCTTTGCCGACGCGGTCACCGCCATCTGGCAGGGCCGCGTGGAGATCGACCGGTTCAACGAGCTGGTCATGCGCGCGCGGCTGAGTTGGCAGCAGGTCGTGCTGCTGCGCGCCTACGCAAAATACCTGCGACAGGCCGGTTTTCCCTACAGCCAGTCCCACATCGAAGCGGTGCTCAACGAGCACCCCTCGACCGTGCGGTCGCTGGTCACGCTGTTCGAAGCGCTCTTCGATCCCAAGGCTTCTATTTCCGCGGGGTCGCCGACAAGTCGCGACGCGCAGGCCGCCGCCGCGGCGGTCGCCGCCGACATCGACGCGGTCGTGGGTCTGGACACCGACCGCATCCTGCGCGCGTTCGCTTCCCTGGTCCAGGCCACGTTGCGCACCAATTACTTCGTCACGCGCGAGGGTTCGGCGCGTGCGCGAAACGTGTTGGCCCTCAAGCTGGATGCCCAGCTCATCGACGAGCTGCCGCTGCCACGCCCCAAGTACGAGATCTTCGTGTACTCGCCCCGCGTGGAAGGCGTCCACTTGCGCTTCGGCCCGGTGGCGCGCGGCGGCCTGCGCTGGTCCGACCGCCGTGACGACTTCCGCACCGAGATCCTGGGCCTGGTCAAGGCGCAGGCGGTGAAGAACGCGGTCATCGTCCCGGTCGGGGCCAAGGGCGGCTTCGTGGTCAAGCGGCCGCCGCTGGCCACCGGCGATCAGGCGGAGGACCGAGATGCCACCCGTGCCGAAGGTGTGGCCTGCTATCAGCTCTTCATCTCCGGGCTGCTCGACGTCACCGACAACGTCGACCACGCCACCAAAAAGGTCAGCCCGCCGCCCGAGGTGATCCGCCGGGACGGCGACGACGCCTACCTGGTGGTGGCCGCCGACAAGGGCACCGCCACCTTCTCCGACATCGCCAACGACGTCGCGAAGTCCTACGGGTTCTGGCTGGGCGACGCGTTCGCGTCCGGCGGATCGGTGGGCTACGACCACAAGGCGATGGGGATCACCGCCCGGGGGGCGTGGGAGGCCGTCAAACGCCACTTCCGGGAGATGGACGTCGACACCCAGGCCGAGGACTTCACCGTGGTGGGCGTCGGCGACATGAGCGGCGATGTGTTCGGCAACGGCATGCTGCTGTCCAAGCACATCAGGCTGATCGCCGCCTTCGATCACCGGCACATCTTCATCGACCCCGACCCCGACGCCGCGTCGTCGTGGGAGGAACGCCGGCGGATGTTCGACCTGCCGCGGTCCAGCTGGGACGACTACGACAAATCGTTGATCAGTGAGGGCGGCGGGGTGTACAGCCGCGAGCACAAGTCCATCCCGGTCAGCCCGCAGGTGCGCGACGCGCTGGGCATCGACGGCGAGGTCACCGAAATGACCCCGCCGAACCTGATCAAGGCGATCCTGCAGGCGCCGGTCGACCTGCTGTTCAACGGCGGCATCGGCACCTACATCAAGGCCGAATCCGAGTCCGACGCCGACGTGGGTGATCGCGCCAACGACCCGGTGCGGGTCAACGCAAGTCAGGTGCGCGCCAAGGTGATCGGCGAAGGCGGAAACCTGGGGGTGACCGCGCTGGGCCGCGTGGAGTTCGACCTGTCGGGCGGGCGGATCAACACCGACGCGATGGACAACTCCGCCGGCGTGGACTGTTCGGACCACGAGGTCAACATCAAGATCCTGATCGACTCGCTGGTCACCGCCGGCCGGGTCGATCGCGACGAGCGCAAGTCGCTGCTGGAGTCGATGACCGACGAGGTCGCCCAGCTGGTGCTCACCGACAACGAGGATCAGAACGACCTGATCGGCACCAGCCGCGCCAATGCGGCCAGCCTGTTGCCGGTGCACGGCAGGCAGATTCAATACCTGGTCGACGAGCGGGGGCTCAACCGCGAACTGGAAGCGCTGCCGTCGGAAAAGGAGATCGACCGGCGGTGCGAGGCCGGCATCGGTCTCACGTCGCCCGAGCTGTGCACGCTGATGGCGCACGTCAAACTCGGGCTCAAAGAGCAGATGCTGAACACCGAACTGACCGAGCAGGATGTGTTCGCTTCCCGGCTGCCCCAATACTTTCCGACGCCACTGCGCGAACGGTTCACCCCGGAGATCCGCGGTCACCAGTTGCGCCGCGAGATCGTCACCACGATGCTCATCAACGATCTGGTCGACACCGCCGGCATCAGCTACGCGTTCCGGATCACCGAAGATGTCGGCGTCGGCCCGGTCGACGCGGTGCGGACCTACGTCGCCACCGACGCCATCTTCAGCGTCGGGGAGATCTGGCGGCGCATCCGGGCGGCGAATCTGCCTGTCGCGCTGTCGGATCGGCTCACGCTGGACACCCGGCGGCTGATCGACCGCGCCGGCCGCTGGCTGCTCAACTACCGTCCGCAGCCGCTGGCCGTTGGCGCCGAGATCAACCGGTTCGCCGCCAAGGTCAAGGACCTGACCCCCCGGATGTCGGAGTGGCTGCGCGGCGACGACAAGGCGATCGTCGAGAAGGAGGCCGCCGAGTTCTCCTCGCAGGGTGCACCGAAAGACCTGGCGTACATGATCGCCGCCGGCCTGTATCGCTTCAGCCTGCTGGACATCATCGACATCGCCGACATCAACGACATCGACGCCGCCGAGGTGGCCGACACCTATTTCGCCCTGATGGACCGGCTGGGCACCGACGGCCTGCTGACGGCGGTGTCCGAACTGCCCCGCAACGACCGCTGGCATTCCCTGGCGCGCTTGGCGATTCGCGACGACATCTACGCCTCGCTGCGGTCGCTGTGCTTCGACGTGCTCGCCGTAGGGGAGCCCGACGAAAGCGGCGAGGAGAAGATCGCGGAGTGGGAACACCTGTCCGCGTCGCGGGTGGAGCGGGCGCGCCGCACGCTGGTGGAGATCCAGGAAAGCGGGGAAAAGGATCTCGCGACGTTGTCGGTGGCCGCGCGTCAGATCCGGCGCATGACCCGCACGAGCGGAAGAGGATCGTCGAGTTGAGCGTCGGCTTCGTAGCCCCCGTACCGGTCCGCTGGTCAGACATCGACATGTATCAGCACGTCAACCACGCCACGATGGTCACGATCCTCGAGGAGGCGCGCGTCCAATTCCTGCGTGAAGCGTTCGAGGTCGACATCTTGACCATCGGGTTGCTGATCGCCGAAGTGAAAGTGACCTACAAGGGTCAGCTGCGGCTGGTCGATTCGCCGCTGCAGGTGACGATGTGGACCAAGCGGTTGCGGGCGGTCGACTTCACGCTGGGCTACGAGGTGCGCTCGGTGTCCGCGGACCCGGAATCCAAGCCCGCCGTCATCGCCGAGTCGCAACTGGCCGCCGTCCATATCGAGGAGGAGCGGCTGGTGCGGCTCTCCCCACACCATCGGGAGTATTTGCAGCGGTGGATCCGGTAGTTGACCGCGGACTCTGGTTGGGGCCACGCGACCCGGCCACCCAGCGCAGGGACCTGACCGCGTTCGTCGATTACGCGATGCGTCTCGACGACGCCGCGGTGATTCGACTTCGCGCGCGCCCGCCCGGATTGCTGACGGCCTGGGTGGCAACGGGTTTCGACGTTCTGGCCAGCCGGGTGGTGGCCGGCGAGGTGCGGCCCGAGGATCTGTCGGTGGGCGCGGACGCCCTGGCGCGCGGCCTGTCGGCGATGGACGACGCGGGCTTCGTCGATCCGGGTTTCGCGATGGACTCCGCGTGGCGGGGTGCCCTGCCGCCGGACTCCGGCTTCACCCACCTCGAGGACATCCCCGCCCGGGTGGTACTCGACCTGGCGCAGCGCGGCGCGCGCCTCGCCAAGGAGCACGGCAGTCCGCACGGCCCGCCCGTCTCGCTACTCGACCAGGAAGTCATCCAGGTGAGCTCCGCCGATGCCAGCGTGGGCCTGCCCATGCGGTGCGTGTTCGCGTTGACCGCAATGGGTTTCCTGCCGCAGTCACCGGATGCCGTCGGGGCGGACGAAATGATCCGGGTGCGGATCCTGCCGACCTGGTTGCGGATCGACGCCCGGTTCGGCTCCGTGTACCGCCGCCGGGGGGACCCGCTGTTGCTGAGCTGAGGGACCGGACTTCTAAATCTCGGTGAGTCAAATGGCGGGCATCCGGGCTTCTTCGTCAGGTGCCGTAGACCATCCACAGCGGCAGAACCGCGTCCAGGTAGTCCATGAACTTCTTCAGGCCGACGCGGTATTGCCCGTAGCCGTAGGGGTCTTCGGCGTACTCGGGGAAGGCGATGCCCAGCCCGAACAGGCCGGGCGCCATGATTCCGTTCATCCGGTTGTACTCCAGCGGGCCCCACTGCGGCGTCTCGGGCAGCTGCCGCCGTTCGAAACCGACGGTGTAGACGACGTGGTCGCACTCGGCGACCTTCTCGTCGAATTCCGGGGCGGAAACCCAGCACCTCTCCAGCTTGTCCGGATGGACCCCGTCGATGTTCTCGCGGGCCCATTCGGCGGCCCGCCCCTTGAGGCCGGTGTCGTCGAACAGGATCCAATCATCCAGGTAGACGGCGTATTTCAGCGGGCTGCGGTAGAAGTTGATCACGCGGTCGACCGGAAGCCGCAGCAGGTGCGGCAGCGCGATCATCGACGAGTGCGAGGACCCGAAGACCGCGACCGTCGCACCTTCGAGAGGCACCTCGGCGAGCCTGTCGGCGTCGAGGGCGACCTCGACCGGTATCTCGTCGAGCGGGTAGTCGAGGCCCTTGGGTACCGCGCCGACGGCGAGGATCACGTTGTCGGAGGTCAATTCCGTGTCCCGCGTTTCGATCCACCACCGCCGTCGCCGCAGGACCAAGGTGGTGGCCGTCGTCTGGAAGACATGCACCCGTTCGCGCAGGTGCTCGGTGACCCACACCAACGGGTCGGCGACCAGGGCGAGCGCACAGGTCTCCTCCGGATCGACTTCGGCCAGGGGGAAGGGCGGTGCCTGCGAGAACCGAAACGCCGCAGCGCCATTCAGGAAACTCATGAAGGTCCCGGCAATGGTGTTGCTGGACACCGACCGCCATTTGCCGCCCAAGTCTCCCGCGGTGAAGGCGGGATCGATCCAGGCGATCTTGTCCGGCGGTACGCCCCGATCGAGCAGCCGTCCCACCGCGGCCATTCCCGCGGGTCCGGCTCCGATGACTGTCCACGCGTAGGTCGCCATGTACTAGGTATAGAGGAGCGACCGCGACATCCGCTCAGGCGATGTCGGCGAACATCAGCGCGGTGCCCGCGGCGGTGACCGTCTGCGTCACGATCTGCGCGTGGGTCAGCCGCACGGCGCTCGGCATCAGGTTTGTCCACCGTCCGGCCGCCCACCGGTACGCCCAGTAGATCGCCACCGCGGCGAACCCCAGGGCCGCGGTCCAGTTCACGACGGTGACCCAGCCCGGTGCGGCCGTCGGCATGTGATGGTGCGGCGCGGGCGCGGCCATGTCCATCGCGTGGCCGCCCGAGTCAGCGGACCCGCCCGACAGGCTGCCGTTCATCGCGCCGTACATCCACGCCATCGCCACCATCATCACCGCGTAGTAGTAGTTCGTCAGCCGGCCATCGACCGCCCGGCGCGGATGCCCGGCGATGCCGAAGAACCAGGCGCCACCGAGCAGGAAACCCAACGTCGCGACGACGGTCGGAAAGGTCATCCCCACACCCCAGGCCATGAAGATCATCACGGCGGACATGGCGAGGTGGAGCACCTGGCTGACGACGCCGGTCCAGCAGCGGCGTTGGGCGACAAGGAAATACGCGTATGCCGCGAAGCTGACGGCGAAGAGCACCGTCACCACCCACCGCAACGTGTTATCCACCAACCCACCTCTCGCCGGTGTGCTCGATCTCGGTCATGCACGACAGTACCCCCATGGGGTATAGGCCCTCGTGAGCGACACCCCGGAAGGCGCGCGAAACAGACTGCTCCGCCGTATCTTTGACCGCTCAGGCCAGCCAGGCCGCGGCGTCCGGTGCGAGTTTGCCATCGACCAGCGGTGCGCTGGCCACGATGAGCTCCCCCGGTGGCAGTGGGATCGGTCGGCGGCCGGCATTCAGTGCGCACACACCGCCGCCACCGCGGCGCCGGAAGGTCAGCGCATCGCGGGGCGCGTCCAGCCATTCGATTTGCTCACCGTCGAATTCGGTGCGCTCCTTGCGCACCCTGATGAGGTGGGCGAAGAACGCAAAGGTCGACTCGGGGTCCGCGACCTGCCTCTCGACGGTCAGTGCCGCCCATTCCTTCGGCATCGGCAGCCAGGTGTCGGGTGAGGACGAGAAGCCGAACGGGGGAGCGTCGCCCGACCACGGCATCGGGACGCGGCACCGGTCGCGGCCGCGCTCGGTGTGCCCGGAGCGTTCCCACGTCGGGTCCTGCAGCACCTCGTCGGGCAACTCCACGTCGGGCAGCCCCAGCTCCTCGCCGTTGTAGATGAACACCGCGCCCGGCAGCGCCAGCATCACCATCGCCATCGCCCGTGCCCGCCGCAGCCCGACCTCGCCGCCGCCGTAGCGGGTGACCTCCCGTCCCACGTCGTGATTGGACAACGTCCAAGTGGGCGTGGCGTTTTCCAGTGCCGTGGCCGCCAGCGAGTTGTCGATCGCGTCGTGGACTTGGGTGGCGTCGAAGTCGATCTTCGTCAGCCGGAAGTTGAAGCCGAGATGCAGTTCGTCGGGGCGTAGGTACTCGGCCCACCGGGCGTTGTCCATCACCCACACCTCGCCGATGGTCACCGCTCCCGGGTAGTCGTCGACGATCGTGCGGATGCCGCGATGGATCTCATGCACGCTCGGATGGTTGAAGCGGGGGTCGTCGTCGCTGTGGCTGAGCACCTTGATGTCGTCCGTCGCGTCGGGCAGGTCGGACGGCTTGGCCATGCCGTGCGCCACGTCGATCCGGAAACCGTCGACGCCGCGTTCCAGCCAGAAGCGCAGCGTCTTCTCGAAGTCGTCGAAGATGTCCGGGTGCTCCCAGTTGAGATCGGGTTGCTCGGCGTCGAACAGATGCAGGTACCACTGGCCGGGATTGCCGTCGGGTTCGACGATCCGCGTCCACGCCGGCCCGCCGAACACCGACGTCCAGTTGTTCGGCGGCAGCTCGCCCTGCGCGCCGCGGCCGTCGCGGAAGAAGTAGCGCTCGCGGGCGTCGGTCCCGGGACCGGCCGCCAGCGCGGCCTGAAACCACGGGTGCGCCGAGCTGCTGTGGTTGGGCACCACATCCATCGTGATCTTGATGCCGCGGGCGTGGGCGGCCGCCACCAGTCGCTCGAACGCCGCCATCCCACCGAACAGCGGGTCGATGTCCCGCGGATCGGCGACGTCGTAGCCGTGGTCGGCCATCGGCGACACGGTGACCGGGTTGAGCCAGATCGCGTCGACGCCCAGCCGTTCCAGATGGTCCAGCCGGGCCGTCACACCGTCCAGGTCGCCGACGCCGTCGCCGGTGCTGTCGGCGAACGACCGTGGGTACACCTGATAGAACACCGCGCTTGACCACCACGGCTTGGAGTCCATTCCACCCCGCTCAGTTTCGTGGGCCGACATCACAAGGCTGCGTTGACCAGCGAGTGGGCAGCCATTTCCAGGTAATCGAGCAACTGGCGTCGGTGCTCGTCGTCGAGGGTTGCGGAGTCGATCGAGCCGACCGCGATGTGCATGCAGCGCAGCCAGGCGTCGCGCTCGATGGGGGTGATCCGGAAGGGCATGTGACGCATTCGCAACCGGGGATGACCCCGCCGGTCGGAGTAGGTGCGCGGGCCGCCCCAGTACTGCTCGAGGAACATCCGCAACCGTTCCTCGGCGCCCGCCAGGTCGTCCTCGGGGTACAGCTGGCGCAGGATCTCGTCCTCGGCGACCAGCGCGTAGAAGCGGGACACGATCGCGTGAAAGGTGTCGGCACCGCCGACGGCGTCATAGAAGGACTGTGGCTCGGAATCCATTGCCTCCATTGTGGTCCATCGCGGCCGCATCGGGCTGAGCCGGGCCGACGGCACTCCCGCTGTTCACCCGGGCGACATGCCGTTCACCTGCAATAGGGGTGCGATTGGCGACGAATCATGGTGGACTATCCGCGGAGGATCTATGGCGCAGGGCAAAAGACGCCGCAGCCACCGCAGTTCCGGTGCCGCGGCAGGGTTAACCGGGCCCCCAACCGCGTCATGCCTGCATAGCGTCGATACGCATCCCCCCAGCCGCCAAGACGGCGCGTCGCTGTGGAGTCGCCGGCGGGTCCTGCTGCTGAATTCCACGTACGAGCCGTTGACCGCCCTGCCGATGCGGCGGGCCATCGTGATGGTGATCTGCGGGAAGGCCGACGTGGTCCACCACGACCCGGCCGGGCCGGTGATCCACTCGGCCACCAGCTCGATCGTGGTGCCCTCGGTGATTCAGTTGCGAACCTATGTGCGCGTCCCCTACCGGGCTCGGGTTCCGATGACCCGGGCCGCTCTGATGCACCGGGACCGGTTCTCGTGCGCCTACTGCGGGGCGAAGGCCGACACCGTCGACCACGTGGTGCCGCGCAGCCGCGGCGGTGACCACTCGTGGGAGAACTGCGTCGCGTGCTGCTCGACGTGCAATCACCGCAAGGGCGACAAGCTGCTCACCGAACTCGGCTGGGCGCTGCGCCGGACGCCGCTGCCCCCCACGGGGCAGCACTGGCGGCTGCTGTCGACGGTCAAGGAGCTCGATCCGGCCTGGGCGCGCTACCTCGGCGAAGGCGCGGCCTAGCGTCGGTGATCGGGCGACATGTCGCGTCCGAGTGTGCCGGCGGATCACCGGGTGGGATACGGTTTCCGTCGTGAGCCTTTTGCAGATTCACCTGTACTTCATCGGGATACCGTTGCTGCTGGTGGCCGTGCTGGCGGTGCTGATCTGGTCCCACAAGGGACCGCATCCGGCCGCCTACAAACTGCCGGACAAGTGGACGCACGCGCCGATCCTGTGGGCGGCCACGGACGAAGACGTCGGTCACGCGCACGGCGGGCACGGCGGGCACGGCGGAGAAGAATTCGCAGTCGGAGGTGGCGCAAGTGGCACGTGGTGACGTAGCGACGATCGAGCCCGGCGAGCTGCCCAACGGGTTCGTCATCACGACCAGCGGGCGGATTTCCGGGGTCACCGAACCCGGCGAGCTGTCGGTCCACTACCCGTTCTCGATCAAGGACCTCGTCGCCATCGACGACGCGCTGAAGTTCGGCTCGCGCGCCTCCAAGGCGCGGTTCGCCATCTACCTCGGCGACCTGGGCAGCGACACCGCCGCCCGGGCCCGCGAGATCCTGGCCCAGGTGCCGACGCCCGACGATGCCGTGCTGCTGGCGGTCTCGCCGGATCAGAAGGTCATCGAGGTGGTCTACGGCTCGCAGGTTCGCGGCCGGGGCGCCGAGTCGTCCGCGCCGCTCGGGGTCGCCGCCGCGTCGTCGGCGTTCGCGCGGGGCGACCTGGTGGACGGTCTGGTCAGCGCGATCCGGGTGATGAGCGCGGGGATCTCCCCGGCCTAGTCGGCGTCGAACTTGCGGGCCCGCAGGGCCCGCTTCACGCCGGCCTGGCCTTCCAGCACCAGCCGCCGCAGCGCCGGCGGCACCTCCGGGTCGGAGAGGAACTTGTCCGCTGCCGCGATACCGGCCTCGCTGATGTTCCAGTGCGGGTAGAGGCCGATCACCACCGTCTGCGCGACTTCGCTGGACCGCCGCGCCCAGACGCCGGGTATCGCCTCGAAGTAGCGGTCGGTGAACGGGTCGAGCAAGTCCCGCTGCCCGGGCGGGGCGAAGCCCGCGATGATGGCACGGGCCGTGATGTTGGCCAGGGTGTCGTCTTCGATCACCGTCGTCCAGGCCTCTTCCTTGACCTGCGCTTGCGGCCGCGCCGTCGCGGCCTGGGCGCCATGCCGCTTGCCGGCGGCGGTGGGGTCGCGTTGCACTTCCGCGTCGATGAAGGGTGTCGCCGGCCCGTCGGCGTCGACCTCGCCCGCGCCGGCGAGCGCCGTCACGATGCGCCACCGCAAATCGGTGTCGATCTCGAGGCCGGGCAGCCCCAGGTCGGCCGGGTCGTGGTCGAGCAGGTCCGCCAGCGCCACGATGTGCCGGGTGGACAGCACCGACGAGCACAGGGTGTTGACGAACGCGAGCTGGTGATCCGAGCCGGGCTGCGCCCCGCGCGCCAGCTCGAGCAGCCGGTCGGCGAACTCCGGCCACCCGTGCTCGCGCGCCCAGCCCGGCTCGGCGTAGGAGGCCAGCGCCGTCTGCGCCTGCAGCAGCAGCCGCTGCGCCACACCGACCTCGCTCTCGGCGTGCACCCCGCCCGAGACCAGGGCCACGAAGTCGCGGGCCCGCAGTTCGGCCTCGCGCGTCATCTCCCACGCCGCCGACCACACCAGCGAGCGCGGCAGCGGCTCGGCGATGTCGGCGATTCGCGTCAGCGCGGTCTGCAGCGACTCGCCGTCCAGCCGCAGCGAGCAGTACGTCAGGTCGTCGTCGTTGACCAACACCAGCTTCCCGCGCGAAACACCAACCAGCGCAGGCACTTCCGTGGTCGGACCTTCGACGTCGAGTTCCTCGCGTCGCACGCGCACCAGCTTGCCGGCGCCGTCGTCGTCATAGATGCCGATCGCCAGCCGGTGCACCCGCGTCTCGCCGGCCCCCGGGGCGGCCCCGCTCTGCGTCACCGCGAATCGGGTGAACCTGCCCTCAGCGCCTGGGGCGTCGACGTCGAAATCCGGTCGCAGCGTGTTCAATCCGGTCGTCTTCAGCCACTGCTGGCCCCAGTCGGACAGATCCCGGCCCGACGCCTTCTCCAGCGCGGCGACCAGGTCGCTGAACGTGGCGTTGCCGAAGGCGTGCGCGCGGAAGTAGTCCCGCAGCCCGGCCAGGAAGTGTTCGAGGCCGACGTAGGCGACGAGCTGCTTGAGCACCGAGGCGCCCTTGGCGTAGGTGATGCCGTCGAAGTTCACCTCGACCGCGGCCAGGTCGGGGATGTCCGCGGCGATCGGATGCGTTGAGGGCAGTTGGTCCTGGCGGTACGCCCACGACTTCTCGACCGTCGCGAAAGTCGTCCAGGCCTCGGTGAATTCGGTGGCCTCGGCCTGGCACAGCACCGACGCGAACGTCGCGAACGACTCGTTGAGCCACAGGTCGTCCCACCAGCTCATCGTGACCAGGTCGCCGAACCACATGTGCGCCATCTCGTGCAGCACGGTCTCGGCGCGCCGCTCGTAAGAGGCCCGGGTGACCTTGCTGCGAAAGACGTAGTCCTCCAGGAACGTCACCGCGCCCGCGTTTTCCATTGCGCCGGCGTTGAATTCCGGGACGAACAGCTGATCGTACTTACCGAACGCGTACGGCAGGCCAAAGTTCTTGTGGTAGAAGCCAAATCCCTGCTTCGTCTGGGTGAACAGCCGCTCGGCGTCCATGTGGCGCGCCAACGATTCCCGGCAGAAGATGCCCAGGGGGATCTCCCCGTGTTCGTCGGTGTAGCTGTCCTTCCACTCGGCGTACGGGCCGGCGATCAGCGCCACCAGGTAGGTGCTCATCCGCGGGGTGGTGGCGAAGGTGTGCACCCTGGCCTCGTCCGAGTCCTCAACGGACTGGGGCGCGCCGTTGGAGATCACCTTCCAGTGCCTGGGCGCGGTCACCCGCACGTCGAACGTGGCCTTGAGGTCGGGTTGGTCGAAGCAGGCGAACATGCGCTTGGCGTCCGCGGTCTCGAACTGCGAGTAGAGGTACGTTTCGTCGTCGACCGGGTCGACGAAGCGGTGCAAGCCTTCGCCGGTGTTGGAGTAGCGGCAGTCCGCGTCGACGACGAGGACGTTGCGTTTCGTCAGGCCGGGCAGCGGGATGCCCGCCGATTCGTCGTAACCGGAGACGTCGAGCTCGTGACCGTTGAGGGTGGCCGCGCGCACGGTCTCGGCGGCGAGGTCGATGTAGGTGTCGGCGCCAGGAAGCGCGTCGAACACCACCGTGGTCGTGGACCGGAACGTGCGTTCGCCGGGCGCGCCGTTCCCGTCGGTGACGTCGAGGTCGATCTGGTAGCTGTCGACGGTGATCAGGGCGGCGCGTTCGACGGCCTGGTCCCGGGTGAGATTAGGAAGGGCCACCCGTCCAACTTACGTGCCCGGCTCCAATCTGGAGCGGTGCGGGAACAGGGGCGCGGCGCCTACGGTTGTGCTGAACGGTGTGTTGACCGACGAGAGGACTTCGCTATGCCTGACAAGGCTGCCGGGAAAGACCAAGCCGACTTCTGGTTCGATCCGCTGTGCCCGTGGTGTTGGATCACCTCGCGCTGGATCCTCGAGGTGGAGAAGGTCCGCGACATCGACGTGCACTTCCACGTCATGAGCCTGGCCATCCTCAACGAGAACCGCGAAGGCCTACCCGACAAGTACCGCGAAATGATGAAGCACGCCTGGGGACCCGTGCGGGTGGCGATCGCCGCGGAGCAGGCGCACGGCGCCGAAGCGCTGGCCCCGCTGTACACCGCCATGGGCACCCGGATTCACAACGAGGACAACAAGAACCTCGACGAGGTCATCAAGCTGTCGCTGGCCGATGCCGGCCTGCCCGCCGAGCTCGCCGAGGCCGCGCACAGCGAGGCCTACGACGACGCCCTGCGCAAGAGCCACCACGCCGGCATGGACGCCGTCGGCGACGACGTTGGCACGCCGACCATCCACGTCAACGGTGTGGCGTTCTTCGGGCCGGTGCTCTCGAAGATCCCGCGCGGCGAGGAGGCCGGCAAGCTGTGGGACGCGTCGGTGACGTTCGCGTCGTACCCGCACTTCTTCGAGCTGAAGCGAACCCGCACCGAGAAGCCCGAATTCGACTGACGATCAGCCCGTGTAAGGATTGCGGGCATGCGCGTCTACCTCGGCTCTGACCACGCCGGATTCGAGCTCAAGCAGCACATCGTCGCCCACCTCGAAGCGGCCGGGCACGAGCCGATCGATTGCGGCGCCTTCGGCTACGACGCCGAGGACGACTACCCGGCGTTCTGCATCGCCGCCGCCACACGCACGGTGGCCGACAAGGACAGCCTCGGCATCGTGCTGGGCGGGTCGGGCAACGGCGAGCAGATCGCGGCCAACAAGGTGCCGGGCGCGCGCTGCGCGCTGGCCTGGAGCGTGGAGACGGCCACGTTGGCGCGCGAACACAACGACGCCCAGTTGATCGGGATCGGCGGCCGCATGCACACCGTCGAGGAGGCGCTGGCCATCGTGGACGCCTTCCTGAGCGCGCAGTGGTCGAAAGCCGAACGCCACCAACGGCGTATCGACATTCTCGCCGAGTACGAACGCACCCACCAGGCGCCACCGGTGCCCGGCGCGCCGGCGTAAGCCATGCCCGAAGGGCATACCCTGCACCGCCTGGCCCGGCTGCACCAGCGCCGGTTCGGCGGTGCGCCCGTTGCGGTATCGAGCCCGCAGGGTCGTTTCGCCGACTCGGCCGTGGTGGACGGCCGCGTGCTGCGCCGCACCAGCGTGTGGGGGAAGCACCTGTTCCATCACTACGCCGGCGGCCCGATCGTGCACGTGCACCTGGGCCTCTACGGGGCCTTCACCGAATGGCCCCGCGAGGGTGCGCTCGTGCCGGAGCCGGTGGGGCAGGTGCGGATGCGGATGGTCGGCGCCGACTACGGCACGGACCTGCGCGGGCCGACCGTGTGCGAGGTGATCGACGAGGGCCAGGTTTCCGACGTGCTGGCCAAGCTCGGTCCCGACCCGCTGCGCAACGACGCCGATCCGGCCTGGGCGTGGAATCGAATCACCAAGTCGCGCAGACCGATTGGGGCGCTACTGATGGATCAGACCATCGTCGCCGGGGTGGGGAACGTCTACCGCAACGAGCTGCTGTACCGCCACAACATCGACCCGTTCCGGCCGGGCCGCGACATCGGCCAAGCCGAATTCGACGCGGCGTGGACCGACCTGGTCGCGCTGATGAAGGTCGGCTTCCGCCGCGGCAAGATCATCGTGGTGCGGCCCGAGCACGACCACGGGCCGCCGTCGTACCGGGCCGGGCGGCCCCGGACGTACGTCTACCGGCGCGCCGGAGACGCCTGCCGGGTCTGCGGAGACACGATCCGCACCACCGTGCTCGAAGGCCGAAACGTGTTCTGGTGCCCCACCTGCCAGAAATGACGCGGCCCCAAGCCGGGACTAGATGACGCCCAGCGCCGCGTAGACCTCGTTGCTGAGGGCCAGGCTGCGCGGGTCCGCGTTGGCCTTGGTCGCGTCGAAGCGGTTCATCACGTACGCGTAGCCGATCCGGTGTTCGAGATCGACGAAGCCGAAGGAGCCGCCCAAGCCGCCGTGGCCGAATATCCGCGGGTTGGGCCCGTTGACGCACCGCCTGTTGAGCATGTAGCCCAGGCCCCAGCCGTGATCGGCGACCCGCGGCCCCAACACCAGATCGCTTTCCGAGCCGCCCTGGCACTCCCGCACCAGGTCCATGTGCTCGCGGCTGAGGATCTTCTCCTGGGCGAGCGCGTTGTAGAAAGTCGCCAACCCCAGGGCCGACACCTGCCCGTTCGTCCCGGGAAACTCGAGTTCGCGCCACAACCGCAGGTCGTGCGAGCCCAGCTCGTCGTCGGGGGCGAACCCCATCGAGATCGACAGCCCCGCCTTCGGGTGCTCGGCCAGCCCGGCGGGGTAGCCGGGGGCCTGCGCGTCGGCCAGCAGGTCGCGGGCGTGCGGCTTGTTGACCCGGTCGGCGCAGCGGCGTTGGTCGGCCAGCGACAGCCCGATGTGGACGTCGGCGCCGAGCGGCTCGGCGATCTCGGTGCGCAGGTACTGGCCGATGGTCCGGCCGGTGACCCGGCGGAACACCTCGCCGAGGATGAAGCCGAAGGTGGTCATGTGATAGCCCTGGGCCGTGCCCGGCTCCCAGTAGGGTTCGGCGGCGGCCAGCTGCGCGCAGACGAAGTCCCAGTCGGCGACGTCTTCCCAGCGCAGCCGGGTGCGGGGCCCGATCACGCCGGAGCGGTGGCTCATCACCATGGCCAGCGTGATGTCCTGTTTGCCGGCCTGCCCGAACTCGGGCCAGTAGCGGGCCACCGGGGCGTTCAGGTCGAGCTCGCCGCGGTCGGCCAGTTGGTGGACGCAGGTGGCCGACAGGCCCTTGGTGCCGGACAACACCGTGGTCAGCGTGTTCTCCCGCCAGGGCCGGGTGCGGGCGGCGTCAGCCCAGCCGCCCCAGAGGTTGACGACGAGGGTCCCGTCCACCCACGCCGCGACGGCAGCCCCGACTTCATCACCCAGCGTGAAATTGCGCTCGAACGCGTCGCGCACTCCAACGAAGGCCGACGCGCATGAGCCATCGATTTTGACGTCGCTCATGGCGCCTTTCTCTGGGAGTTGATCCTCACCCCGAGCGGGCGACGGGAATCGAACCCGCGTAGCTAGTTTGGAAGACTAGGGCTCTACCATTGAGCTACGCCCGCATGTGTTAGTCGAGCGTGACTGTAGCTGTCGACGAAGATCAAATCTAATCGACGCGGTCTTGTGATCGCTCCGTGAGGGCGGGCGAGGCCGCCGCGAAGCCTGTGGCCGGCCCGGCCTCCCGGGGCCTTAGGATCATCGAGGTCAGCGCGGGGTGTAGCGCAGCTTGGTAGCGCATCCGCTTTGGGAGCGGAAGGCCGCAGGTTCAAATCCTGTCACCCCGACCAGCGCGACCCCGCGCCGCACGCATACGGCCCACCGAACGCCAGGAACGACCACCGAGGAGCACGTCCGTGAAGAGCACTGTCGAGCAGCTGAGCCCCACCCGGGTACGCATCAACGTGGAGGTGCCGTTCGCCGAACTCGAGCCCGATTTCCAGCGCGCCTACCGGGAGCTGGCCAAGCAGGTGCGCCTGCCCGGCTTCCGCCCCGGCAAGGCGCCGGCGAAGTTGCTGGAGGCGCGGTTCGGCCGGGAGGCGCTGCTCGACCAGGTCGTCAACGAGGCGCTGCCCGCACGGTACGGGCAGGCGGTCGTGGAGTCGGAAGTGCAGCCCCTCGGCCAGCCCGAGATCGAGGTGACCAAGAAGGAGTACGGGGAGGAGCTGGCGTTCACCGCCGAGGTCGACGTGCGCCCCAAGATCGAGCTCCCGGCTTTGAGCTCGCTGAAGATCTCGGTGGACCCGATCGAGGTAAGCGACGAGGACGTCGACGCCGAGCTGGAGTCGCTGCGCGCCCGGTTCGGCACCCTGACCGGCGTCGACCGGCCCGTCGCCACCGGGGACTTCGTCTCGATCGACTTGGCCGCCACCATCGACGGGGAAGAGGTGCCGGGGGCCTCCGCGGAGGGGCTGTCCCACGAGGTCGGCTCGGGCCGGCTCATCGCCGGACTCGACGACGCCCTGGTCGGCCTGTCCGTCGATGAGTCCCGGGAGTTCACCGCGAAGCTGGCGGCCGGCGAACACGCCGGGCAAGACGCTCAGGTGACCGTCACGGTGAAGTCGATCAAGCAACGCGAGCTGCCCGAGCCCGACGACGAGTTCGCCCAACTGGCCAGCGAGTTCGACACCATCGACGACCTGCGGTCCAACCTGCGCGACCAGGTCGAGCGGCTCAAGCGGGCGCAGCAGGCCGACGAGATCCGCAACGCCGCGCTGGACACCCTCCTCGAGCAGGTCGACGTGCCGCTGCCGGAGGCGATCGTCCAGGCCCAGTACGACAGCACCATTCACGGCGCGCTGCACGGGCTCGACCACGACGACGCCAAGCTCGACGAGGCGCTCGCCGGGCAGGGCAAGACCCGCGAAGAGTTCGAGACCGAGACGCGCAGCGCCGCGGAGTCCGACGTCAAGCGGCAGCTGCTGCTGGACGCGCTGGCCGACGAGCTGCAGGTCCAGGTCGGCCAGGACGACCTGACCGAACGCCTGGTGATGACGTCCCGCCAGTACGGCATCGAGCCGCAGCAGCTGCTGGGTTACCTGCAGGAGAACAACCAGCTGCCGGCGATGTTCGCCGACGTGCGGCGCGGGCTGGCCATCGCCGAGGTGGTGCGGGCGGCGACGGTGACCGACAGCGACGGGAACACCATCGACACCAGCGAGTTCTTCGGCAAGCGTGCCGACGAGGCCGACGAGGCCGACGAGACCGAGGCTTCCGACGACGAGTGACCGTCTTGACGCTGTGAGCGAAAGCGCCCAATTGAGGGGGAGCGTGGCCGCGAAACAGTGGGCCCGGTTGGTTAGGGTCGGTGCATAGAAGAACTGAAAGAAAGCAGGTAACCCAGTCGTGTCTGACATGCGTTCGCCCTCGCAGGGGCTCAACCTCACGGACTCGGTCTATGAGCGCTTGCTCTCCGAGCGCATCATCTTCCTGGGCTCGGAGGTGAACGACGAGGTCGCCAACCGGCTGTGCGCGCAGATCCTGCTGCTCGCCGCGGAGGACGCCGACAAGGACATCTCGCTGTACATCAACTCCCCGGGCGGATCGATCAGCGCCGGCATGGCGATCTACGACACCATGGTGCTGGCGCCCTGCGACATCGCCACCTACGCGATGGGGATGGCCGCCTCGATGGGCGAGTTCCTCCTCGCGGCCGGCACCAAGGGCAAGCGTTACGCGCTGCCGCACGCGCGCATCCTGATGCACCAGCCGCTGGGCGGGGTGACGGGTAGCGCGGCCGACATCGCGATCCAGGCCGAGCAGTTCCACGTCATCAAAAAAGAGATGTTCCGCCTCAACGCCGAATTCACCGGCCAGTCGATCGAGCGCATCGAGGCGGACTCCGACCGCGACCGCTGGTTCACCGCGCAGGAGGCCCTGGAATACGGGTTCGTCGACCACATCATCACCCGCGCCGCAAGCATCACCAATGGAGAAGCCCAGTGAATAACGAAATCCAGCCCCAGGCGCGGTACATCCTGCCGTCGTTCATCGAGCACTCCAGCTTCGGCGTCAAGGAGTCCAACCCGTACAACAAGCTGTTCGAGGAGCGCATCATCTTCCTCGGCGTCCAGGTCGACGACGCCTCGGCGAACGACATCATGGCGCAGCTGCTGGTGTTGGAGTCCCTGGACCCCGACCGCGACATCACCATGTACATCAACTCGCCCGGCGGCGGATTCACCTCGCTGATGGCGATTTACGACACCATGCAGTACGTGCGCGCCGACATCCAGACGGTGTGCCTCGGCCAGGCCGCCTCCGCCGCGGCGGTGTTGCTGGCCGCCGGGACGCCCGGCAAGCGGATGGCGCTGCCCAACGCCCGGGTGCTGATCCACCAGCCGTCCCTGCAGGGCGTGATCCAGGGCCAGTTCTCCGACCTGGAGATCCAGGCCGCCGAGATCGAGCGGATGCGCACCCTGATGGAGACGACGCTGGCCCGCCACACGGGCAAGGACGCCGCGACGATCCGCAAGGACACCGACCGGGACAAGATCCTGACCGCCGAAGAGGCCAAGGACTACGGGATCATCGACACCGTCCTGGAGTACCGGAAGCTGTCCGCGCAGACCGCCTAGCGTTCGCGGTCCCGCGCCGAACGTGCACTCACGGCGGATTTTCGGCCGATTTGCCGCCCCCAGTGCACGCTCGGCGAACCGGGCCCGTCGGCCGGCGCTGATCAGAACCAATACCCGGCCGGCGACGGTAGGGTGGTTTGGTGGGGTTTGGGCGGCGCACAGCCTCGGTCGGGTAACGACCGCGACACGCCAAAGACACGCAAAGCGCGTCTTTCGCGAGTCAGGGGCGCCGTCTGGCTATATGTTTCATCGAGACGGACGGCATGAATACCACCAACGCGATTCGGCCTTAACGGTCGCGTCGGGCCCGATCTAGCGGGTAGCGTCGGGGGATACATGGCGGGACAGCACGACGAACGGCGAACAGGAAGTAGGCCCTGAGGCACCATGGCGCGCATCGGAGACGGCGGTGACCTGCTGAAGTGCTCCTTCTGCGGGAAGAGCCAGAAGCAAGTCAAGAAGCTCATTGCTGGTCCCGGTGTGTACATCTGCGATGAGTGCATCGATCTCTGCAACGAGATCATCGAAGAGGAGCTCGCCGACGCCGACGACGTCAAGCTCGACGAACTGCCCAAGCCCGTTGAGATCCGGGAGTTCTTGGAGGGCTACGTCATTGGCCAGGACACCGCCAAGCGGACCCTGGCCGTCGCGGTGTACAACCACTACAAGCGCATCCAGGCCGGGGAGAAGGGCCGCGACTCCCGGCACGAGCCGGTCGAGCTGACCAAGTCCAACATCCTGATGCTGGGCCCGACCGGCTGCGGCAAGACCTACCTGGCCCAGACGCTCGCCAAGATGCTCAACGTGCCGTTCGCCATCGCCGACGCCACCGCGCTGACCGAGGCCGGGTACGTCGGTGAGGACGTCGAAAACATTCTGCTCAAGCTCATTCAGGCCGCCGACTACGACGTCAAGCGGGCCGAGACCGGCATCATCTACATCGACGAGGTCGACAAGATCGCCCGCAAGAGTGAAAACCCGTCGATCACCCGTGACGTCTCCGGCGAGGGCGTGCAGCAGGCGCTGCTGAAGATCCTGGAGGGCACGCAGGCGTCGGTTCCCCCGCAGGGCGGCCGCAAGCACCCGCACCAGGAGTTCATCCAGATCGACACCACCAACGTGCTGTTCATCGTCGCGGGGGCGTTCGCCGGCCTGGAGAAGATCATCTACGAGCGCGTCGGGAAGCGCGGCCTGGGCTTCGGCGCCGAGGTGCGCTCGAAGGCCGAGATCGACACCACCGACCACTTCGCCGAGGTCATGCCGGAGGACCTGATCAAGTTCGGCCTGATCCCGGAGTTCATCGGCCGGTTGCCGGTGGTGGCCTCGGTGACCAACCTGGACCGGGAGTCGCTGGTCAAGATCCTCTCGGAGCCCAAGAACGCTCTGGTCAAGCAGTACACCCGGCTGTTCGAGATGGACGGCGTCGAGCTCGAGTTCACCGACGACGCGCTCGAGGCGATCGCCGATCAAGCCATCCATCGCGGCACGGGCGCCCGCGGTCTGCGGGCCATCATGGAAGAGGTCCTGCTGCCGGTGATGTACGACATCCCGAGCCGCGACGACGTCGCCAAGGTCGTGGTGACCAAGGAGACCGTGCAGGACAACGTGCTACCGACGATCGTGCCGCGCAAGCCGTCGCGCACCGAGCGCCGCGACAAGAGCGCCTGACACTTCGGTCGAGCGCGCATCGGGTACTAGATGCGCATGCCGACCGTCGCTGGCGCCCCCACCCCGATCCCGCGCCGGCTGACGCGCGCGCTGGACCTGCTGAACTTCCTGTTGGCCGACGTTCGCGACGGACTGGGTCCCTACCTGTCGGTCTACCTGCTGCTGGCCCATCACTGGGACCAGGCGTCGATCGGCTTCGTCATGGCGGTCGGCGGGATCGGGGCGATCGTCGCGCAGGCGCCGGCCGGCGCGCTGGTGGACCGCAGCACGGCCAAGCGGGCGCTGATCATCGGCGGCGCGTTGACCGTCACCGCCGGGTCGTTGGCGATGCCGTTGTTCCCCGGCCTGTACTCGATCTCGGTGTTGCAAGCGATCACCGGGATCGCCGGCTCGGTCTTCGCCCCGGCCCTCGCCGCGATCACCCTGGGTGTCGTCGGTCCCCGCTTCTTCTCGCGGCGAATCGGGCGCAACGAGTCGTTCAACCACGCGGGTAACGCATCGGCCGCCGCCATCACCGGCGGGCTGGCCTACTTCTTCGGGCCGGTGGTGGTGTTCTGGGTGCTCGCCACCATGGCCGCCGCCAGTGTGCTTGCGACACTGCGGATTCCGCGCGACGCGATCGACCATGACGTCGCCCGGGGCATGGATCACGTGCCCGGGGGTCCGCACGAGACACCGTCGCGGATGGCGGCGCTGCTGCGCAACCCCAGGCTGATGATCTTCGCCGCGACCGTGGTCGCCTTCCACTTCGCCAACGCCGCGATGCTGCCCCTGGTCGGCCAGTTGCTGGCGCTGCACAACAAGGACGTCGGGACCGCGCTGATGTCCGGCTGCATCGTGGCCGCGCAGGTGGTCATGGTGCCGGTGGCGTACCTGGCCGGGGCCAAGGCCGACTCGTGGGGCAGGAAGCCGATCTTCCTGCTCGGCTTCGCCGTCCTGGCCGCGCGAGGGTTTCTCTATACCCTGTCCGGCAATCCGTACTGGCTGGTCGGCGTGCAGCTGCTGGACGGAGTCGGGGCCGGCGTGTTCGGTGCGCTGTTTCCCCTCGTGGTGCAGGACGTGACGCACGGCAGCGGCCGGTTCAACGTCAGCCTCGGCGCAGTGACGGCGGCGACCGGCATAGGCGCCTCGGTGTCCAACCTCGTCGCGGGCCGAATCGTGGTGGCCGCCGGTTACAACGCCGCCTTTGCCTTCCTCGGAGCGCTCGCCGGCGCGGGGTTTTTGCTCTACCTGATTGCGATGCCGGAAACGGCGCCAAGGGAATTGGACGCCGCCGCGCGAAAGTGACCAATACCACAGTTTTGAACCGTCCGCACCACCCTCCCCGCGCTGACTTCGGCTTTAGGGGTAAAACCGCTGCATGCGATGGATTAGAGACGCTCATTCTTCCCTCAGAGAAGTGCCATAATTGGCATTACTAGTGACACTCAAGCTCGAGCGCGCGGGAGTCGCTGCAACGGCGCGTAACCTCAATCTCCAGCGAAAGTGCCTATCCGGTTAACCAATGGAAGGCGGATACGTGGATCCGAACGGCAGCGGAGCCGGCTCTGATTCTCACGGCGGGTCGTCCCAGAACGGAGCGCCTGCCCGTAACGGGTCCGAACGTCAGCGCCTCGAACAGGTAGTCATCCGCTTCGCCGGGGACTCCGGTGACGGCATGCAGCTCACCGGTGACCGGTTCACGTCGGAGGCAGCGCTTTTCGGTAACGACCTGGCGACCCAGCCGAACTACCCGGCCGAGATCCGGGCCCCCGCAGGCACGTTGCCCGGGGTGTCGTCCTTCCAGATCCAGATCGCCGACTACGACATCCTGACCGCCGGTGACCGCCCCGACGTGCTCGTCGCGATGAACCCCGCGGCGCTCAAGGCCAACATCGGCGACCTGCCGCGCGGCGGCATGGTGATCGCGAACTCCGACGAGTTCACCAAGCGCAACCTGACCAAGGTGGGTTACGTCACGAACCCGCTGGAGTCCGACGAGTTGTCCGAATACGTCGTGCATTCCGTCGCGATGACCACCCTCACGCTGGGCGCGGTCGAGGCGATCGGCGCGTCGAAGAAGGACGGCCAGCGGGCCAAGAACATGTTCGCGCTGGGGCTGCTGTCCTGGATGTACGGCCGCCCGATCGAGACCAGCGAGAAGTTCATCCGGGAGAAGTTCGCCCGCAAGCCCGACATCGCCGAGGCGAACGTGCTGGCGCTCAAGGCGGGCTGGAACTACGGCGAGACGACCGAGGCGTTCGGCACCACCTACGAGGTGTCCCGGGCGACCTTGCCGTCCGGTGAATACCGGCAGATCTCCGGCAACACGGCCATGGCCTACGGCATCGTCGCGGCGGGGCAGCTGGCCAACATCCCGGTGGTGCTCGGCAGTTACCCGATCACGCCGGCGTCGGACATCCTGCACGAGCTGTCCAAGCACAAGAACTTCAACGTCATCACCTTCCAGGCCGAGGACGAGATCGGCGGCATCTGCGCCGCGATCGGCGCCTCGTACGGCGGGGCGCTGGGCGTCACCAGCACGTCGGGTCCCGGCATCTCGTTGAAGTCCGAAGCGCTGGGCCTCGCGGTGATGACCGAGCTGCCGCTGCTGGTCATCGACGTTCAGCGCGGCGGCCCGTCGACCGGCCTGCCGACCAAGACCGAGCAGGCCGACCTGCTGCAGGCGCTGTACGGCCGCAACGGCGAGTCGCCGGTGGCGGTGCTGGCGCCGAGTTCGCCGTCCGACTGTTTCGCCATCGCGATCGAGGCGGTGCGCATCGCGGTGTCGTACCACACCCCGGTGATCGTGTTGTCCGACGGCGCGATCGCCAATGGCTCGGAGCCGTGGCGGATTCCGGACATCGGGACGCTGCAGCCGATCAAGCACACGTTCGCCAAGCCGGACGAGCCCTTCCAGCCCTACAACCGCGACCCCGAGACGCTCGCGCGCCAGTTCGCCGTCCCGGGCACCCCGGGCCTCGAGCACCGGATCGGTGGCCTGGAGGCGGCGAACGGCTCGGGTGCCATCTCCTACGAGCCGGTCAACCACGACCTCATGGTTCGGTTGCGGCAGGCCAAGATTGACGGCATCACGGTGCCCGACCTCGAGGTCGACGACCCCAGCGGGGAGGCCGAGCTGCTGCTGATCGGCTGGGGCAGCTCGTACGGCCCGATCGGCGAAGCCTGCCGGCGCGCGCGGCGCAAGGGCGTCAAGGTCGCGCACGCCCACCTGCGTCACCTCAGCCCGTTCCCGGCCAACCTGGGCGACGTGCTGCGGCGCTACCCGATGGTGGTGTGCCCGGAAATGAATCTGGGCCAGCTGGCGCTGTTGCTTCGGGGCAAGTACCTGGTCGACGTGCAATCGGTCAGCAAGGTCCAGGGTGTGGCGTTCCTCGCCGACGAGATCGGGCGCGTCATCCGCGCCGCGATCGGCGGCACGCTGGCCGAAATCGAGCAGGACAAGACGATGGTCGCCAGAATGGCGGCAGCGACGGTTGGAGCGGGAGCTATCGAATGACCGACCTGGTGGGAAATCTGGCGGGCACCGACCTCGGGTTGACGCCCAGGTTGAAAAAGAACGACGGTGTCCCCGCGACGGATCAGCCGCAGAAGGGCAAGGACTTCACCAGCGACCAGGAGGTCCGCTGGTGCCCGGGTTGCGGCGACTACGTCATCCTCAACACCATCCGCAACTTCCTGCCCGAGCTGGGACTGCGCCGCGAGAACATCGTGTTCGTCAGCGGCATCGGGTGCTCGAGCCGCTTCCCGTACTACTTGGAGACCTACGGGTTTCACTCCATTCACGGCCGCGCGCCGGCCATCGCGACCGGTCTGGCGCTGGCCCGCGAGGACCTGTCGGTGTGGGTGGTTACCGGTGACGGCGACGCGCTGTCGATCGGTGGCAACCATCTGATCCACGCGCTGCGCCGCAACGTCAACATCACGATCCTGCTGTTCAACAACCGGATCTACGGGCTGACCAAGGGCCAGTACTCGCCGACGTCGGAGGTCGGCAAGGTCACCAAGTCGACTCCGATGGGATCGCTGGACCACCCGTTCAACCCGGTGTCGCTGGCGCTGGGCGCCGAGGCAACGTTCGTCGGCCGCGCCCTGGACTCCGACCGCAACGGGCTGACCGAGGTGTTGCGCGCCGCCGCCGAGCATCGCGGCGCCGCCGTCGTCGAAATCCTGCAGGACTGCCCGATTTTCAACGACGGCTCCTTCGACGTGCTGCGCAAGGAAGGCGCCGAGGAGCGGGTGATCAACATCCGCCACGGCGAGCCGATCACCTTCGGCGCCGACGGCGAGTACTGCGTCGTGAAGTCCGGCTTCGGCCTCGAATTCGCCAAGACCGCCGACGTTTCCGTGGACGAGATCATGGTGCACGACGCGCACACCGACGACTCCGCCTACGCCTTCGCGTTGTCCCGGCTGTCCGATCAGAACCTCGACCACACCGTGCTCGGCATCTTCCGGGACGTCAGCCGGCCCACGTACGACGACGCGGCGCGCTCGCAGGTGCAGGCCGCGCGCGCCGCCAAGCCGTTCGACGACGCCGCCCTGCAATCGCTGCTGCGTGGGCGCGACACCTGGACCGTCGACTGACGTGGGCGAAAAGACTTCGCTTGCCGGGGTGGTGCTCGCCGGCGGCGCATCGCAACGGATGGGCCGCGACAAGGCCAGCCTCCCCGTCCCCGCCGCCGCGGGTTCCGACGCGACCACGATGGTCGAGCACGTCGTCGGCGTCCTGCGACAGCGCTGCGACCCCGTCCTGGTGATGGCCGCCCAGGGGCAACCGCTGCCCGCACTCGAGGCGCGCGTGATGCGCGACGAGCTGCGCGGCCTGGGGCCGCTGCCGGCGACCGGACGCGCATTGCGCGCGGCGGCCGAGGCCGGCGCCCCGCTCGCCTTCGTCTGCGCCGTCGACATGCCTTTCCTGGCAGTCGAACTCATCGACGACCTCACCCGCAGGGCGCAGGAGACCGGCGCGGAGGTGGTGCTGCCGTGGGACGGCCAGGACCACTATCTCGCCGCGGTGTACCGGACCGACCTGGCCGACCGGGTCGACGCCTTGGTGGCGGCGGGGGAGCGCAAGATGCGGGCCCTGGTGGACGCCTCGGACGCGCAGCGCATCGTCACGACGGATTCGCGGTCGTTGACCAACGTCAACACCGACGCCGAGCTGCGCGCCCTCCCGCGGCCCCGCGGCTAAGGGCACCCCGATTCGGCCCGTGCGGGGCCGGATGAAATCCGGGTAAACCCCTGTAACGCGGCGCCCATGCGTGGCAAATGGCAAGCCGCCGTGGCGATTTCGACCTCGCCGAACGAAATGCCAAGTCTGGTCAATAAATTGGTCTCCAAGCTCGGCGATGCTTGGCGACGGCCCGGGCGCACCGAAATCGCCAGACCGCATGCGTGACGATCGCGGAACCGCCGCCCCGACAGCGCATTTCGCTATTTCACCCGACATGGCGGCAACGCGCCACGACGGGTGTGCGTTATTTGAACAATGCAAGTTAAGCGGTGGCGCAAGGCAATTCGCTCGTATGTTCGCCCCCGGTGTGTGACGTAAACCCGTAACTTGTTGTAGTGTGCGGTGCTCCGCAGCGGCGGAATCGAGTCCGGTACGGCCGCAAGGTTGTAAACGCCCGGGGCAAATAGGTGGGCCAGTTCACAAAATGGGCGTGATTCGGCTCACGCTGTGAAAGCTTTTGCATTTGTTGGGTACTCGCCGGAATCGCGTGGCTGACCTGCCAAAAGTGCGAGGCTACCGCGTCGTGATCACCCCGTTACCGAACGGAGATATCCGTTTTCCGAAGATGACGAATGCCGTCGGGTCTCGTACGGTCCCTGTTAGCCCGCAACGGGTTACGGAAGAGTAACTGAAAACAGAATCACGGACCCGCGTGTGAGCGGGGCCGCGGACGGCGAAGTCTTGTCCGTGGCCGGCGGTAGCACTCCGCCGGGCGATTCCAGCCCACCGCTGTCGTGCCAGGACAAGCCGGCACGTCCCGAAGCAGGTATTCCGCACCAATCAAACACCGTCAGCCCACCCGAGTGGGCTTGCTTTGGCGCGCGCGCACCGCGAAAGGAAAGATATTGAAGAACGTCCGTAAGACGCTCGTTCTTGCCGCGGTCACGGGCACCCTCGTGACCATCCCGTCGGCCAGCGCCAGCGCGGAGCCCACGGGTTTCGACCCCAACATGGCGCCCGCCGCGGCGCCGCGACGTGCCCGCCGCCCCCGGCGCCACCGCGTTGGGGAGCGTCCGCGGCCGCGCGCCGGAGATCCACTGCC
>NZ_LZJX01000088.1:0-1507 GCF_001667595.1 Mycobacterium sp. E2989
GGGACGTCCCACAGGTTCTTCCAGTTCGACCAGGGCTACATGTTTGCCGGATACGGCGGTGGCGATCAGCCATGGACCCATCCCGGCGACCCGCCCCGGCCGGCGTCGTTGGCGGTCGACTTCAGGCGGCTCGACAAGATGCCCGCGCTCCAGCAGGGCGGCCTACACGACGGCCAGACCGCGCATGGATTCGTCGGCTTCGTTATGCCGGCGGGGGGTGACCTGTACATCACGATCAACGATCCCGCCCAAGCCGCTCCATACACCGAAGCGGGTTTGATCGTTCACACCTGACGCTGCCGCGATGTCACGTTGCGGCGTCGTCAGATCCCCGCGCAGATATTCACGAAGGGGATAGGCGCGCAAACGCTGACCCACACGTGCGGCTGGGGACCATTCCACGCCGGCGGCGGAGGCGGCGGTGGAGGCGGTGGCGGCGCTTCCGGCGGCGGCGGAGCCGCTTGCGCGAGCACCACGCAGGTATTCGACGGCGCGTCATAAACGGTGCCTGCCCCACATTCGGCGGCTCTACTCACCGCCGGCGAGAGGGACGTGGTCGCGATGGCCAGACCGATTACGGCTGGGCCGATGAGTGCGAAATGATTAGCCATGGTGAGCACCGCCAATCTCCGTGCAGGGAGATCGTATCCCCGTCAGGGTTGCTGCGGAAGGGCTATTTGACGCACGTTTGGCGGGCCGGCGGACCCAAGAACCGCATGCGTAGGGCCGGCCGCAGCGGGTAGCCGATATCAAAGACTTGCCGCTCACTCTGGAGGTCCGCGATGCCGGTTACGGCGGGGCCCGTTCCCGGGCTGACGTCGGGTTTGCGCAGGGTCCCGACGGACCCGGGACGTTTCCGCACCGGGCGTTGGTGGCTGCTCGCCGAGGGCGTGTTGGTGAGCGCGTTCGGCGTCGCCGGGCTGCTTTCGGCTGCACTGCATCCGCACGCCGGCCCGACCGGCGTCCCCGTTCTCGGCCTGGCATCGGCTCCGGCGCACAGCGCGATACTGCTGGCGCTCGGAGTGCTGGCCATCGCGGCCGTCGCCAAACGCCGTGCGGCCGTGGCGGTTACGGCGTTGAGTGCCGTGGGCTACACGCTGTTGTTGTTTTTCAGCAGTGTCGCCACCGCGCGTACGACGCCGACGCCGCTGGGGTTCCACGCAGCCGACATCGTCCTGCACGGCGTCCTGGCGGTGGTCAACCTGGCCCTGCTGTTGTGGCTGATTCCCGACGAGTTGGGGGACGAGGCCTGGGTGCCGCGCCGGGGACGCGACCGCGACCAGCCGCAGTCCGCGGCCGCCGGAGCGGTTCCCGAGCGGGAGGCCGCATCACCGAGCGCGGCTTCACCGACGGTGCCGCCCGAGCCGGAGATGGGAACCCTTGACAGCAACCCCGGGCCAACCATCCCGCCGCCCGACGTTGCCTCCCCGTCCCAGAAGATCAGCGAGTCAACCCCATTGGGGCACTCCGCGACGCGGCGTTCGAAGGGCGTCACGCCCGCGGTCTT
>NZ_LZJX01000089.1:0-7449 GCF_001667595.1 Mycobacterium sp. E2989
CGGCGGCCGAGCACAACGCGTTGGCGGCGGCGTCCTGCCCCTCGGGGTTGGCGGCGGGGTCGGTGTCGGAAGCGCCGGCGGTGGGGTTGGCTTCCTCGGCGACGTTGCGCGGCTCCGAGGACCCCGGGACGTCGAACCATCCCGACAAACCGGTGTAGCGACCGTGGCGCGCGATCACGGTGAGCGGGTCGAACGCCGCCCAGGCGGTCCGGTTGCCGCCGAACAGCTTGGCGATCGTCTGGTCCTTGGGGCCGACGTTGGGGCTGCGGTCACCGGCGATGTCCACGAACGCGCTGAACAGCTCGGGATGCATGACGGCCAGGTCGACCGCGCAGGTGCCGCCCATCGACCAGCCGGCAACGCCCCAGTTGGCCCGGTCGGCGCTGACGCCGAAGTTCGACACCATGAACGGGATGACGTCTTTGGTCAGGTGGTCGGCGGCGTTGCCGCGGCTGCCGTTGACGCACTCGGTGTCGTTGTCGAACGAGCCGGTGGGGTCGACGAACACCAGCACGGGGGAGAAGCCGTGGTGCGCGGCGGCGAAGTTGTCGATCGCGGTGAAGGCGCCGCCGGGGCCCAGCCAGTCGGCCGGGGTGTTGAACGCGGAGCTGATCATCATCACCGTCGGCAGCCGGGGCGGCGGGTTGCTGTTGAACCATCCCGGCGGCAGGTACACCAATTCCCGCCGGTGCGGGAAGTGGGACGCGTCGGCGTCGATGTCCACCGGCACGACCACGCCCTTGCTCGGCCTGGTGCCGGCGACCTGCATCTCGGTGACCCGCAGCCGGTCGATCTGGTCGGGGAGCGGCACCGAGGTCAGTTGGTTCCACGCGGCGAGCGCCGTCGGGAAGTAGCCCACCCACCCGTTCAGGGACAGGGCCGCGCACAGCACGCACAGCGGGACGGACAGCACCGCCAGCCCGCGCCGCCACCAACGCGTGCCCGGCCAGCCGACCAACACCACCGCGGCGGCCAGGCCGCTCAGCGCGATCCAGAGCCACAGCGTGGTCGGCGCCGGGTCCCCGGCCACCCCGAGCGACGTGATGTACCAGTACGACAGCGCGGTCACCGCGGCCGCGGCGATCAGCCCCGCCGGCAGCACCCACTTGTGCCAGCGCCGCGCGCGCCATTGGATGGCGAAGACCAGCACCAACAGCGTCAGTCCCTGGACGGCCGGCGGGAACCAGCCGTGCAGCAAGGACAGTCGTCCGAAGAATTGGTCCAACGGTCGTTGCCTTTGCTAAGTCGATCGCTGCGGGCGGGCCCGTGGTCGAGGTCGGAACAACTATCCCACACCAGCCTCACCAGCCCGCCTGCCAACGCGGCGCGCGGGCGTGGCGAACTACGCCGCCGCGGTGCTGGTGAATGAGCGCAGCCGCAGGCTGTTGGTGACCACGAAAACGCTGGAAAAGGCCATCGCCGCGCCCGCGAGCATCGGGTTGAGCATGCCGAGCGCCGCGAGCGGAATCGCGGCGACGTTGTAGCCGAAGGCCCAGAACAGGTTGGCCCTGATGGTGGTCAGCGTGTGGCGGGAGAGCCGGATCGCGTCGACGGCCGCGCGTAGGTCGCCGCGGGTGACGATGAGGCCGGCGGCTTCGATCGCGACGTCGGCGCCGGTGCCCATGGCCACCCCGAGCTCGGCGGTCGCGAGGGCCGCGGCGTCGTTGACGCCGTCGCCGACCATGGCGACGACCCTGCCCTCGGACTGCAACCGCTTGATGGCGGCGACCTTGTCCGCCGGCATCGTGTCCGAGATGACCCGCGCGATGCCGACCTGGTCGGCGATCCGACGCGCGACGGTCCCGTTGTCGCCCGTCAGCAGGATCGGCGTCAGGCCCAGCCGCTTGAACTGGCCGACCGCTTCGGCGCTGGTGGGTTTGACGGTGTCGGCGACGACGAGGAATCCGCGGGCCCGGCCTTCCCAGCCGACGGCAACGGCGGTTTTGCCCTCATCCTCGGCGCGGACGAGGGCCGCCGCGAGCGCGGGGTCGGGCGACTGGCCCCATTCGGCCAGCAGGCTGGCGCGCCCGACGACCACGGTGTGGCCGTCGACGTTGCCGCGCACGCCGTGGCCCTCGAAGCTGGTGAACCCGTCGACAGCGGGCAGGGCGCCGACCTCGGCTTTGGCGGCGGCGGCGATGGCTTGGGCGATGGGATGTTCGGACGCGTCCTCGAGCGCCCCGGCGTATCGAAGGAGGGTCTCGCGGTCGGTGCCCGGCCCGCCGATCACGTCGACCAGGGTCATCTTGCCGGTGGTGACGGTGCCGGTTTTGTCCAGCACGATCGTGTCGACGGCGTGGGCGGACTCCAGCACTTCGGGCCCCTTGATCAGCACCCCGAGCTGGGCGGCGCGGCCCGTGCCGACCAGCAGGGCGGTGGGGGTCGCCAGCCCGAGCGCGCACGGGCAGGCGATGATCAGCACCGCGACGGCCGCGGTCAGGGCCGCGGCGGCCGGGGACCCGAACGCCAGCCATCCGCCGAGCGTTGCGAGGGCGATGCCGATGACCACGGGAACGAACACCCCGGAAATGCGGTCGGCGAGCCGCTGCACCTCGGCCTTGCCCGATTGGGCCTGCTCGACCAGCTTCGCCATGTGTGCCAGCTGGGTGTCGTCGCCGACCCGGGTGGCGCGCACGACCAGGCGCCCGCCGGCGTTCACGGTGGCTCCCGTGACGCTGTCGCCCGCGCCGACCTCGACGGGGACGGACTCGCCGGTGAGCATCGAGGCGTCCACGGCCGAGGAGCCCGAGACCACGATCCCGTCGGTGGCCACCTTCTCCCCGGGCCGCACCACGAACTCGTCGCCGACGGCGAGGCGGTCCGCGGGGATGCGAGTCTCGGCGCCGTCGCGCAGCACGGCGACGTCCTTGGCGCCCAGCTCCAGCAAGGCGCGCAGCGCCGCGCCCGCGGTGTGCTTGGAGCGCCGCTCGAAGTACCGGCCGGCCAGCACGAACAGGGTCACCCCCGCGGCGACCTCAAGGTAGATGTGGCCGGCGCCGTCCGAGGGCCGGGCGGTCAGGCCGAAGCCGTCGCGCATCCCCGGTCCGCCGGCCGTGCCCAGGAACAGCGCGTACAGCGACCATAGGAATGCCGCCAGCGTGCCGATCGAGACGAGGGTGTCCATGGTGGCGGCGGCGCGTCGCAGGTTGGTCCAGGCGGCGGCGTGGAAGGGCCGGCCCGCCCACACGACGACGGGGGCGGCCAGCACCAGCGACGCCCACTGCCAGTAGCGGAACTGCAACGCCGGGATCATCGCCATGGCGATCACCGGGCCGGCGAGCAGCGCCGCGGTGATCAAGCGGGCGCGCAGCGCGCCCAGCTCGGGGTCGCCGGCCTTCGCGCGGGTTAGCCGCGGCTGTGGCAAGGCGGCGGCGTAACCGGCCTTTTCGACGGCGGCAATCAACACCTGCGGGTCGTACCCGGGGGGAACCGTGAGGGCGGCCTTCTCGGTGGCGTAGTTGACGGTGGCGGCCACCCCGTCGAGCCTGTTCAGCTTCTTTTCGATCCGGGCGGCACACGCGGCGCAGGTCATCCCCCCGATCTGCAGCTCGATATGGTGCACCGGCGCCGCGCTCATGCGACCAGGGAAGCCTCGTAGCCGGCCTCGTCGACCGCGGCGAGTACGGCGGCGGCGTCGACGGGACGGGAACTGGTGATCACCAGCCGGCCCGTGCGCGCGTTGACCTCGACGTCGTCGACCCCGGGGACGTGCTCCACCTCGGCCCGAACGGCGGCCTCGCAGTGCCCGCAACTCATCCCGCTGACCTGGTACTCGCTGACCATGCCACTCCTTCCATTGCTGCGGGGATACCCGTCGGGGATATGCCTTCGGGCGCTACTTCCATCATGGGGCACAAATAGGAGTGCCATTCGCGGCAGAACGATTGTGCCCGATCGGCTCAGGGCTGGGACAACAGCAGCATGACCCGGCCCTGGGCGCCGGGCGCGGGAAACGCGCCCTCATCGAAGCCGTAGTACTTGCGCTCGTCGGGCGTGACGGCGGCGATCACCTTGCCGGTGGCCGTGAGCTCGCCGTGGTGAACGCGCGCCATCATGCCCTTGAAGTCGGGGACCGCCATGGACTCGGCGAGCACCAGCGCCTCACCCCCGGTGGCCAGCGCCACCAGCACCCCTGCCCCGGCGTAGTTGTTACCGCCGCGGCCCGCCCCCCGCGGCGCCCAGTAGACGGGCCCGGCGGCCACCGCACCTTTCACCCGGCGATACTCGCCGGGATGTTCCGCATCGGCGGCGGTGGCGACCGGTAGGCCGGCGATCGTCCGCTGCTCCTTCAGCCACAGTGCGCCCAACGGGATGCAGGCGATGGCGTACATCAAGACCACCAGGACCAGCACCGGTTTCCAGGCGATCTCCCAGCCGAGCCGACGCGGCGAGATCGCCAGGCCGCGCAGTTGCGCGTCGAGCTGACGGCGCCCGAATCGGAAGACGTACCAAGCCAATACGCGCGCCAGCGCCATGCAGGCGATGATGATCAGGCCGACGATGCCGCAGACCCGCCAGTAGAACGTGCTGTCGCCCTGGTTGACGGTGGCCGCCAGCATCACCGCCGGGATCGGGGCGGTGATCAACAGGAGCAGCGCGTACGACGGGTGACTGGTCAGGTATGGGTACGTGACGCGCCAGGCGGTGTTGCCGCCGTAGACGGTCACCGGGCCGACGTCGGCGCGAACCATCGGCGTCCAGGTCCCCTGCACCACGCGGGGCCTGACGAGGGAGCGGACGAAGAAGAATCCGAACACGAGCGAGACCACGAGCGCGCCCCAGAAGGTCCCATCGAGCCGTTCGCCGGTGCCGGGCACGCCCAGCGCGCCGTGGATATCGATGACCTTTCCGATGAAGAACGTCAACGGCATCACGACGAAGAACTCCAGCAGCCAGATCTGGATTAGCTGAGGAATGCGCGAACCGAGCCGGTCGAAGGCAAGCACGCGTTGCCAGAGGAACCGCAATACGCCCATGACCGGCGACCATATCGATCAGGAGCGATAGCGGCAACGGTTTGGGCGATCCGCGATGCGCTTTGCCCGCCGCCTCAGACGTAGCCCACGCCGATGTCGACCGAAACCTGGCTGGCCGTTACCAGGCGGGACTGGTCGGAGGCCAGCCAGGCGACCGCGTCGGCGATGTCCTCCGGCTGGGCCGTGCCCTCGGGCAACAGCGGCTTGTGCAGCCCGCGCAGGTGCGGGTAGCTGTCGGCGGCCGCGTGCAGGGCTTCACGCATGCGCCCGGTGCCCATCGGTGTGGCCACCGCTCCGGGGTTGAGGCTGTTGACGCGGATGTTGTACCGGCCGAGCTCGGCGGCGAACGCGCGCGCCATCCCGACGACGGCGTGCTTGCTCGCCGTGTAGTGGATCATGAACGACTGCATGTTGATGCCGGCCGCCGATCCGATGAGGATGATCGACCCGCCGCGACCGCCGTCGATGATGTGTCGAGCGCCGGCCATCACCGTGTTCCAGGTACCCGTCACGTTGGTGTCGATGGTGTCGCGGAACGCCTCGGTGGTGATCTGGTCCCAGGGCGCGGGGCTGCAGATCCCGGCATTGGCGACGATGATGTCGAGCCGGCCCAGCTCCCCGACCGCGCGGTCGACGGCGCCTTTGAGCGCGTCCAGGTCCCGGATGTCCACCGCTGCGGGGATGACCCGTTTGCCGTTGGCTTGCACCAAGCGGGCCGTCTCGGCCAGGTCATCCGCGGTCGGAGAGTCGTAGGGGACGCTCGGTGGCAACGGCCCGGCGATATCCACCGCGATGATGTCGGCGCCTTCGGCGGACAGGCGCACGGCGTGGGCGCGGCCCTGTCCCCGTGCGGCGCCGGTGATCAGCGCCACCTTGCCCGAAATCGATTGAGTCATAAACTGTTTGCTCCTCTCGGCGTGGGCTCCGCGTCGCGCCCAGCGCGCCCCCGGCCAGGCGGGGCGATTCCGGTGTTCTGAATTCGACTCGGCGAGCGTAGCGTCGAGTCGACGCCGCCGGACAGCCGAAAGGAAAGAACATGACCGTCAACGTTGTCGACGCGGGTCCACGACGGGTAAGCCGGTCGGTCGAAGTGGCCGCGCCGGCCGCCGAGCTGTACGCGATGGCCGTAGATCCCCGCCGGCACAGCGAGCTGGACGGGTCGGGCACCGTCCGGGACAACATCAAAGTGCCCGCGGAAATGGCTGTGGGGTCGAAGTTTTCGACCCATATGAAGATGTACGGCCTGCCGTATCGCATCACCAGCACGGTGACCGCCCTCAAACCGAACGAACTGGTCGAATGGCGCCACCCGCTGGGCCACCGGTGGCGGTGGGAATTCGAGGCGCTCTCGCCGACCCGCACCCGCGTCACCGAGACGTTCGACTACCACGACGCCGGAGCGGTCAAGAACGCGTTGCGGTACTACGACCTGATCGGAGCGACCAAGGGCAACGCCGCCGGCATCGAGGCGACGCTGGCTCAGTTGCGCGATCGCTACCCCGGGTAGTCGTTCGGCCGTTGAACGAAAGCGGGGTGTCCCTCGTGCCTGCCCTGTGGACGATGTCGAATCTGCCGTGGCCGCCCCCAGCCCCTCTCGTGCGGCGCAGTCGCTGACCCGGACCGGACAACTCGTCGGCCGCTACGGCCTGGTCGTCGTGTTGGCCTGGATCGGGTTCGGGAAGTACGTGAAAATGGAATCCCGGGTGCTCATCGAGCACAGCCCGCTGATGAGCTGGGTCTACGACGTGCTGAGCGTCACCGCGGTGGCGCGCCTGCTGGGGACCATGGAAATCGTTGCGGCGGTTCTCATTGCGCTGCGGCCGGTGTGGCCGCGCGGGTCGGCGGTCGGCAGCGCGCTGGCGGTGGTGCTGTTCCTGGGCACGCTGAGCTTCCTGTTCACCACGCCCGGGGTGGTCGCGAGCCACGCCGGCGGCATACCCGTGCTGTCGGCGCTGCCCGGCCAATTCCTGCTCAAGGATGTGGTGTTGATCGGCGTCGCGTTGTGGAGCTGGGGCGATTCGCTGGGCGCGCGAACAGCGTCCCACTGATCAACTCCTTCGCCGCAACCAGCGTGGCCTCATAGGCGTCGGCGTCCAGGCTGGCCGCGCGTTCGGTGAGCCCGCACGCCAGCGCATGGATCGCGTCGGCCGCGGCGCCCGGGTCGGTACCGGACGGCAGCGCGCCCCGCACCCTTGCATCACGAAGGATCTCGACGATCATGTCGCGCAACGCTTTCAGCCCCGGGTACTGCGGGCGACCGCGCGCCGGGTGTTCGTTGCTTTCGGCGCGGACCGCGCGGTCGAATGCGGCAAGGTGGGGATGCTCGCGCATCAACCGGTTCGTCTCGTCCAACACCGCCGCGAGGCGTTCGACCACGCCGTCGGCCCGTTCGGCCGCGGCCTGCAGCCGCGGCAGCGCGATTCCCTCGATCTCCTCGACGGCGGCGTCCAGCAGCTCGGACTTGTTCGCAAAG
>NZ_LZJX01000090.1:0-2662 GCF_001667595.1 Mycobacterium sp. E2989
CCTCCCAGGTCTGGTTGATCATGCTGCGGAAGTTCCCGCGCAGCTTGCCGCTGTAATAGGTGTTGCTCAGCACGTCATGGGTGGCGCACAGGACCAGGTTGGAGTGCCCGTCGACGAACACGTTCTGGCGGTCGTCGCGGTAGATCCCGTCGACCGGCGGGAAGACGTCGTCCTGCCAGGTCTGGATGGTCCATTTGCCCGGGTCGGGCGCCGAGCCCGCGGGGCCGTCGAACTCGTCGGCGAAGATGTACGGCCCGCCGCCGGCCGTCGGCGCCTGCGGTGCCGGCGGGGTGGCCCAGGCACCCGGCAACCGCATCGCAGCCCCGAACAAGCCGAGCCCCGACATCAACATCATGCTGCGACGATCCATCTACAACCCACCAATCGTGAAAGCCGGCTCCGACCTAGCGCGATACCCCTGAGCAACTTTTGCAAACGGTGTTATGAAACCACGCGCCGGGGTGCCACGCATGCCACACCCGGGCCGTGGCGGCGACTTTTCGCACGCTGACGACGGCGCGGGTCAGCCCGAAGCCGGTTCGCTGAGCTTGACCAGCGTCTTGCCGATGTTGACCCCGGTGAACAAACCGTTGAGGGCGTCGACGCACGACTCGATCCCGTCAAAGATGGTCTCCCGGTGCCGCAGGCGGCCCTCGGCCTCCCACTTGCGCAGGGCGGCGAAGGCCTCGTCGAAGCGGCCCCATTCGTCGAGGGAGTTGAACCCCTGCATCAACGCGGTCTTCGACAGCAGGTTCACGTAGTTGGCCGGGCCGGGATGCTCGCCGGTCAGGTAGCTGGAGATCACCCCGCACAGGACGACCCGGGCGTGCTGGGCCAGGCGGCCCAGCACCGCGTTGAGGATGGGCCCGCCGACGTTGTCGAAGTAGACGTCCACGCGCCGCGGGCAGTGCTGCTTGAGGGCGGCCGCGACGTCCTCGTTCTTGTAGTCGATGCACGCGTCGAAACCGAAGTCCTCGACCACCGCCCGACACTTTTCCGGCCCGCCCGCGATGCCCACGACCCGGGCGCCGGCGATCTTGGCGATCTGCCCGGCCACCGATCCGGTGGCGCCGGCGGCCGCGGATACCACCACGGTCTCGCCGGCCTTGGGCCGGCCGATGTCGGTCATTCCGAAATAGGCGGTGGCGCCGGTCGGCCCGTACACCGACATGATCGCCAGCTGGTCGTCCTCGCCCGGGATGGGCGTGCTGAACAGGTCGTCGCGGATGATCGCGTATTCCGAAAATCCGGTCAGCGTGGTGACGACGTCGCCGACGGCGTAGGCGTCGCAGCGCGACGCGACCACCTCGCCGATGCCGGCCGCGCGGATGACCTCGCCCAGCTGCACCGGCGGCAGGTAGCCGGGCTGGTCGTCGAGCCAGGTGCGGGCGGCCGCGTCGATTCCGACGTAGGTGGTGCGCAGCAGCGCCTCCCCCTCCGCGGGTTCGGGCGCCGGCGCGGTGACCAGCTCCGTGTCACCCGGCTGGACAAGCCCGGTGGGGCGGCGACGCAACAAGACCTGACGGTTCGGCAAGGACACGAAGCAGAAAATACCGAACCGGCCGAAATCACCCATGCGAATGGCATATTCAACCCATGGCAGCAAACGACGACCCGGAGGATCGGATCCGGGAACTCGAGCGCCCGCTCGCCGACGCGGCGCGGGCATCCGAAGCTAACAGCGCAGCGCCCGCGGCCCCGGCGTACTCGCCCGGGCCGGGGGCCCCGCCGCCACCGCCGCCGTCCTGGAACTACGGCGGCTACGGCGGCCAGTTCGGCGGCCCGCCCCCGCAGGGCCCGTCGGGCAACCGGATGTGGTGGATCCTGGGCACGGTCATCGCCATCGGCGTGCTGGCGCTGGCGGGCGGCATCGCCGCCTTCGCCGCCCACCAGCTTTCCGGTGTCCGGTCGATCATCAGCTCCCCGCCGACGATCTCCGGGACGTTCGGTCCGCCGTCGACCTTCACCACCGGCCCCGCGCCTTCGACCACCCGGACCAGGACGACCACGCCGTCGCCGTCGGCGTCGACGTCACCGCCCCCGGCGCCGGGCGAAAGGATCAGCGTCTCCGGCATCGGCGAGACCCGGACCATCGCCTGCAACCAGAACACCGTCAGCGTGAGCGGGGTGTCGAACACGGTGGTGATCACCGGGCACTGCGCCAGCCTCACGGTGTCGGGGGTGCAGAACGAGATCACCGTCGACTCCGTCGACAGCATCGAAGCCTCCGGCTTCAGCAACAAGGTCACCTACCATTCGGGCACGCCGAAGGTCGGCAACTCGGGTAGTTCGAACGTCGTCCAGCAGGGCTGAGGGCGTTACGCCGGCTCGCCGGGTTCCTCGTCGGGCGAATCGCCGTCGAGCACGCTGACCGCGATCCCATAGGGCAGGAATCGCACTTTGCGCTTGGGGTCGACGTTTTCCTTGTTGGCCCGCAGGGCGTCGAGCTCGGTCGCGTAGACCTGTTCGACGTGCGCGCCGCCGTCGGCGTCCACCGTGTAAATGGCCCAGACGCCGTCGCCCGCCTCGCCGGCGGTCTCCGGCTCCGGGCGCGGGCGGCGCGACAGGTCGTCGAAGAACGACGACCACCCGGGCCGGGCCCCGGGGGCCGCGACAAATTTGCTGACCCGCTCGAAGACCTCGCGCAGCCCCTCGCTGCCCT
>NZ_LZJX01000091.1:0-802 GCF_001667595.1 Mycobacterium sp. E2989
CCGGTTGGCGGAGGCGGTTGAGTCGGCGGCGTGTTATTCGTTTGATTTGGCTGTGGAGATTCCGTTGCGGGCGACGGTTTTTCGGGTGGCGGCTGATGAGCATGTGTTGGTGGCGGTGGCTCATCATATTGCTGCTGATGGGTGGTCGATTTCGCCGTTGGTGCGTGATTTGGGGGTGGCGTATGCGAGTCGGTGTGCGGGGGGTGTGCCGGGGTGGGCGCCGTTGGCGGTGCAGTACGTGGATTACACGTTGTGGCAGCGGGCGGTGTTTGGGGATTTGGATGATCCGCACAGTGTGATTGCGGCGCAGTTGGCGTATTGGCAGGACGCGTTGGCGGGGATGGCGGAGCGGTTGGAGTTGCCGACGGATCGGGCGTATCCGGTGGTGGCTGATTATCGGGGTGCGCGGGTGGAGGTGGGGTGGCCCGCGGTGTTGCAGCAGCGGGTGCGGGCGGTGGCCGGTGCGCATAATGCGACGAGTTTTATGGTGGTGCAGGCGGCGTTGGCGGTGTTGTTGGCCAAGCTGGGTGCGACTTCGGATGTGGCGGTGGGGTTTCCGATCGCGGGGCGTCGTGATCCGGCGTTGGATGAGTTGGTCGGGTTTTTTGTCAATACGTTGGTGTTGCGTACGGATTTGTCGGGCAATCCCACGGTGGCGGAGTTGTTGGCGCAGGTGCAGCAGCGCAGTCTGGCCGCCTATGAGCATCAGGACGTGCCCTTTGAGGTCTTGGTGGAGCGGCTGGGTCCCACCCGCAGCCTCAGCCATCACCCCCTGATCCAAGTCGTCCTCGCCTGGCAGAAC
>NZ_LZJX01000092.1:0-46710 GCF_001667595.1 Mycobacterium sp. E2989
CGACGGCCGGCCGGCGGTGCGGTACATGGAGTATCCGGTGCTGACCGGGATGTATCAGTACGTGTCGATGGCGCTGGCCAAGACCTACACCGCGCTGACGAAGCTGGCCCCGATCCCGGTGGTCGCCGAGGTGGTGATGTTCTTCGACATAGCGGCCTTCGGCCTGGCGCTGGCCTGGTTGGCGACCGTTTGGGCGACCGCAGGCCTGGCGGGACGCCGGATATGGGACGCGGCTCTGGTGGCCGCCTCGCCGCTGGTGATCTTCCAGATCTTCACCAATTTCGACGCGCTCGCAACGGCTTTCGCCATGGGTGGGTTGCTGGCGTGGGCGCGGCGCAAGCCGGTGCTCGCCGGCGTCCTCATCGGATTGGGCGCCGCCGCCAAGCTCTATCCCCTGTTGTTCCTGGGCCCCATGGTGGTCCTGGCGATCCGGACGGGGCGCTATCGGGCGCTGGCGCGGACCGCCGGGATGGCCGCGGCCACCTGGCTGTTGGTGAACCTGCCGGTGCTGGTGCTCTTTCCGCGCGGTTGGTCGGAATTCTTCCGGCTCAACACCCGACGGGGTGACGACATGGATTCGGTGTACAACGTCGTGAAATCGTTCACCGGCTGGCACGGGTTCGATGCGAAGCTGGGGTTCTGGCAACCACCCACGGTGCTGAACGCCGTGGTCACGATTCTGTTCGTAATCGGGTGTGCGGCAATCGCTTACGTGGCGCTCACCGCCCCGCAACGCCCGCGGCTCGCGCAACTGTTGTTCTTGGTGGTGGCGGTGTTCCTGTTGACGAACAAGGTGTGGAGCCCCCAGTTCTCGCTGTGGCTGGTGCCGCTGGCGGTGCTGGCCCTGCCGCATCGTCGGATCCTGCTGGCGTGGATGACCATCGACGCGGTGGTGTGGGTGCCGCGGATGTACTACCTGTACGGCAACCCGAACCGTTCGCTGCCGGAACAGTTCTTCACCACGACGGTGCTGTTGCGAGACGTTGCCGTCATTGTGTTGTGCGCGTTGGTGATTCGCCAGATCTACCGGCCCGACGAGGACCTGGTCCGCTGGGGCGGCCGGGTGGACGACCCGTCGGGCGGACCCTTTGACCGCGCCCCGGACGCGCAGCCTCGCTGGCTGCCGGACTGGCTGCGACCGACCGGCGCGCGCCGCGCGCCGGTCCCCGAGGCCGAGCCCGCGGTGCCGGTGGGAGTGGCGCCATGACCCTCATTGCCGTCCCGCTGTTCCCACGGGTGACCGCGCTCGACGCCGTGGGCCCCTACGAGGTGCTGCAGCGCATCCCCTCGATCGAGGTGGTGTTCGTCGGTCACCGTCGGGGTGAGGTGCGCACGGAAAACGGGATGCTCGGGCTGAGCTGCGACGCGAGATTCGACGAAGTCGGCTCGCCCGATGTCGTGCTGTTCCCCGGCGGGATCGGGACCCGCCAGCTGATCCACGACGAGACCATCCGCGCGTGGCTGCAAGCCGTGCACCCGACGACGACGTTCACCACGTCGGTGTGCACCGGCGCGTTGCTGTTGGCCGCCGCGGGCCTGCTCGACGGGCTGACCGCCACCACGCACTGGCGCGCCAGGGACCTGCTCAACGACTTGGGCGCGCGTTACGTGCCGGACCGCGTCGTCGAGCATCTCCCGCAGCGGATCATCACCGCGGCGGGCGTGTCCAGCGGCATCGACATGGCCTTGCGGTTGGTCGAGCTCCTGGTCGATCGGGAGGCGGCCCAAGCCGCGCAGCTGCTCATCGAATACGACCCGCAGCCGCCCTTCGACTCGGGCTCCCTCGCCAAGGCCGACCAGGCGACGATGGACCGGGCCACCGAATACCTGGACGCCCGGCAGTAGCGGCTTGCTCGATCGCCCGGATTTCTTTCCCCACCCCGTCGTCCGGTAGCCTGGTGCGGTTGCCGACGCAGGCGACCCTCCTGCCACGGATCGACCGTGGCCGTTTTAGACCAGAGGAGGTGGTGAGGTTTCCATGCGTCCATACGAAATCATGGTCATTCTTGACCCCACGCTCGACGAGCGGACCGTTGCCCCGTCGTTGGAGACGTTCCTGAACGTCGTCCGCAAAGACGGCGGAACCGTCGAAAAGGTCGACATCTGGGGCCGGCGCCGGCTGGCCTACGAGATCGCCAAGCACGCCGAAGGCATTTATGTGGTCGTCGACCTGAAGGCGGAGCCGGCGACGGTCTCCGAGCTCGACCGCCAGCTGAGCCTCAACGAGTCGGTGTTGCGCACCAAGGTGATGCGCACCGACAAGCACTAACACCCATGGCTGAGTCGCGGGCCCACCGTCGGTGGACTTGCGTAGGCTCAGCGAGGATACGTGCCATTCACCGTCGGAGAAGCGAGTAGCAGGGCGGAACGAGGAGGAAACTGTGGCTGGTGACACCACTATCACCGTTGTCGGGAATCTGACCGCCGACCCGGAATTGCGGTTCACCCCGTCCGGTGCCGCCGTCGCCAATTTCACCGTGGCGTCGACACCGCGGATCTACGACCGCCAGAGCGGGGAGTGGAAAGACGGTGAGGCGCTCTTCCTGCGCTGCAACATCTGGCGGGAGGCGGCCGAGAACGTCGCCGAGAGCCTCACCCGCGGGTCGCGGGTGATCGTCACCGGCCGGCTCAAGCAGCGGTCCTTCGAGACGCGCGAAGGCGAGAAGCGCACCGTCGTCGAGGTCGAGGTCGATGAGATCGGGCCCTCGCTGCGGTATGCCACCGCCAAGGTCAATAAGGCCAGCCGCAGCGGCGGCGGTGGCGGTGGCGGCGGCTTCGGCGGCGGAGGCGGGTCCCGTCAGGCATCGGCGCCGGCGAGCAGCGCACCCGCCGACGACCCGTGGGGCAGCGCCCCGGCGTCCGGGTCCTTCGGCGGCGGCGACGACGAACCGCCGTTCTAAGAACTTCAACTGTAAGAAAAGGAAAGAAAGACAGTCATGGCCAAGTCCAGCAAGCGACGTCCGGCTCCGGAAAAGCCGGTCAAGACGCGCAAGTGTGTCTTCTGCGCGAAGAAGGACCAATCGATCGATTACAAGGACACCGCACTGCTGCGCACCTACATCAGTGAGCGCGGCAAGATCCGGGCGCGCCGCGTCACCGGCAACTGCGTGCAGCACCAGCGCGACATCGCGATCGCGGTGAAGAACGCCCGTGAGGTGGCGTTGCTGCCCTTCACCTCCTCGGCGCGATAGCCGGCGCATTCATTTAGGACCCAAGCGAAAGTACGAACAACGATGAAGCTGATTCTGACGGCCGACGTCGACCACCTCGGTACCGTCGGCGACACGGTCGAGGTCAAAGACGGGTATGGCCGCAACTTCCTGCTCCCGCGCGGCCTGGCGATTCTCGCCTCGCGCGGCGCCCAGAAGCAGGCGGACGAGATCCGCCGGTCGCGCGAGAGCAAGGCCGTGCGCGACCTCGGCCACGCCAACGAACTCAAGACGGCAATCGAGGCGCTGGGCCCCGTCCAGCTGCCGGTGCGGACCGCGGCCGACTCCGGGAAGCTGTTCGGCTCGGTGACGTCCGGTGACGTCGTCGCGGCCATCAAGAAGGCCGGCGGCCCCAACCTGGACAAGCGAATCGTCCGGCTGCCCAAGTCGCACATCAAGGCCGTCGGCACCCACCCGGTGTCGGTGCACCTGCATCCCGAGGTCGACGTCCAGGTGGCCCTCGAGGTCGTCGCGGAGAGCTAAGCCTCCGACGTTTGCTCTTTCCCGGCGGTGGCCACTATCGGCCGCCGCCGGGCTCTGTTGCGCTGGGGGCGCCCGCCCGCTTCGCGCGGCGGATGGTCGCGGACTGCCGCCCTAGCGAACAATTGCTGCGGTGTCTTCCACCGACCCTATTTACCGGCCCGTAACGCTGCCAAAATGTGGCTGAAAGCCAACACGCCCGGCGCAGTAACCTGCGACGACACGCCGTAGAGATTCTTGTCCACACGAATTTCGTCGCGTTACATGGCCCTTAACAGCAGTGATGTCAGGGCCCCTTGAATTCATACACAGGTTCTCCACACCCCACTCAACACAGGTGTCGACGGATATGCACACACGATGCACAGGTTCATGAACAGCGCCCCTTTCACCTACTAGCCAGCAACGTCTAACGTCGTCCCGGCGCGAGGCGTGCGAGTGCTGCGGGACGGAAGTGTCGGCTCCTTGACTTACGCTGACGAGAGCGGTTTTCGAATGTACGTTCGGGTGCGTGGTAGGGGAGGAGGGATGCATGGCGGTCGTCGATGACTTGGCGCCGGGCATGGATTCTCCCGCGCCCAGTGAGGACTTCGGCCGTCAGCCCCCGCAGGACATGGCGGCCGAGCAGGCGGTGCTGGGCGGCATGCTGCTGAGCAAGGACGCCATCGCCGACGTACTCGAGCGGCTGCGCCCCGGCGACTTCTACCGCCCCGCGCACCAGAACGTGTACGACGCCATCCTGGACCTCTACGGCCGCGGCGAGCCGGCCGACGCCGTGACAGTCGCCGCGGAACTCGACCGCCGCGGGATGCTGCGCCGGATCGGCGGCGCGCCCTATCTGCACACCCTGATCTCGACCGTGCCCACGGCCGCCAACGCGGGCTACTACGCGACCATCGTCGCCGAGAAGGCGTTGCTGCGCCGGCTTGTGGAGGCGGGCACGCGGGTGGTGCAGTACGGCTACGCCGGGGCCGAGGGTGCCGACGTGGCCGAGGTGGTCGACCGGGCGCAGGCGGAGATCTACGAGGTGGCCGACCGGCGGACGACGGAGGACTTCGTTCCGCTGGAGGATCTGCTGCAGCCGACGATGGACGAGATCGACGCCATCGCCTCGAACGGCGGCGTCGCACGCGGCGTACCGACCGGTTTCACCGAGCTCGACGAGGTGACCAACGGTCTGCACGCCGGGCAGATGATCATCGTGGCGGCCAGACCTGGAGTCGGGAAGGCACTCGCGCTGGACACGCTGCTGCCCACGCCGTCCGGCTGGACGACGATGGGTGAGGTCGCGGTCGGTGACGAGCTGCTCGGCGACGACGGGCGGCCGACGCGGGTGGTCGCCGCCACCGAGGTGATGCTCGGGCGGCCCTGCTTCGAAGTGGAGTTCTCCGACGGGACCGTGATCGTCGCGGACGCGGCGCACCAGTGGCTGACCGAAACCCGCGCATCCCGAAAGTCGGCGCAGGCCGCGGCGGTGGGCTACAACCGCTACAAGAATCAGCGCACGTTTGCGGCCGTGCGAACGACGGCCGAGATCGCCGGGAGCCTGCGCTGCGCCACTCAGGACCGGCGCCTGAACCACAGCGTGGTCAACGCGCGCGCCCTCGATCTCCCGGACCGGGAATTCCTCGTCCCGCCCTATACTCTCGGCGCCTGGCTCGGGGATGGCACCAGCGCTGCGGCCCAGATCACGGCGGCCGATCCCGAAATCATCATGCGCATCGAAGCGGACGGATTGGTGGCGGTTCCGTCGCAGTCGGCGCCGTACCGGTACCAGTTGCGGCTACCGGCCGGCGCCGAGTCGGCGGCTCGCTCGTGCGTCGTATGCGGTAAGTCGTTCATTCCGCAAACCAGTCAGGTGCGCACCTGCGGACGCTCATGCGGTGGCCGGGCCCGGTTCGTCTCCGCCCCGGTGCCGAGTCCAACCTGCGTCCGCTGCGCCGGGCCATCGGCCGGGATGCGGCTGTGCCAGAACTGCCACACCGCCGTGGGCACGTTGCAGGCCCGGTTGCGGACCCTCGGCGTGCTCGGTAACAAGCACATTCCCGTGGACTACTTGCGGGGTTCGGAGACACAACGGCGCGCCCTGCTCGCCGGCTTGCTGGACACCGACGGAACCGTAACGGCGGGCGGAGCCGTCCAATTCTCGGTCACCAACCAGCGGCTGGCCTGCGATGTCGCCGAACTGATCGTCAGCCTGGGCTACCGCTGCCAAACCTCGACCAAGCGCGTCCGGGGCCGCCGCGAGTCGTCCAGCGTCGCGTACACCCTGACGTTCTCCACCGACGACGCGGTATTCGCATTGCAGCGAAAAGCGTTGTTGCACAAGGAGCGTCGGGCCGCCACCTGCACCGCGCGCTCGGGTTCGCGCTTCATTGTGGACGTCCGGCCGATCGAGACCGTTCCCGTCCGTTGCGTCGAGGTGGACAACGACAGCCACATGTATCTGGCGAGCCAGGCGATGGTTCCCACCCACAACTCCACCCTGGGGCTGGACTTTCTGCGCTCATGCTCGATCAAGCACCGGATGGCCAGCGTCATCTTCTCGCTGGAGATGAGTAAGTCCGAGATCGTGATGCGATTGCTCTCGGCCGAGGCGAAGATCAAACTCGCCGACATGCGGTCGGGCCGGATGAACGACGACGACTGGACGCGGCTGGCGCGGCGGATGAGCGAAATCAGCGAGGCGCCACTGTATATCGACGACTCGCCCAACCTGACGATGATGGAGATCCGCGCCAAGGCGCGCCGGCTCAAGCAAAAGGCCGACCTGCGCCTGGTCGTGGTCGACTACCTGCAGCTGATGTCGTCGGGCAAGAAGGTCGAGTCGCGGCAGTTGGAGGTGTCCGAGTTCTCGCGCCAGCTCAAGCTGCTGGCCAAGGAGCTCGAGGTTCCCGTGGTCGCGATCAGCCAGCTGAACCGCGGTCCCGAGCAGCGCACCGACAAGAAGCCGATGCTCTCCGACTTGCGCGAGTCCGGGTCGCTGGAGCAGGACGCGGACATGGTCATCCTGCTGAACCGGCCCGACGCGTTCGAGCGTGACGATCCGCGCGGCGGCGAGGCGGACTTCATTCTGGCCAAGCACCGCAACGGCCCGACCAACACGGTGACCGTCGCGCACCAGCTGCACCTGTCGCGCTTCGCCAACATGGCGCGGTAGGAGAGGCTCCGCGGCTGCGATGCAGCGAAGAATGACAACGTTGCGCCCTGGTCTGGTGGAATGGCGCAGCCGCCACCCTGGCTCGTTGACCGTTAACGAAAGCGCAGATGCAGCGTCGCCAGGCCAAAGATCTTCCGGCCACCGGACTTCGCGCCGACGATTACGACACCGGTGCGGGTGGCCGGGTCCAGCGACTTGATCCGGCCGCTGTATTCGATATCGGCACCATCGGCGGCCGACACGATGACGGGCTGGGACAGCCGCACCGCGTACCGGGTCGCCGCACCGGGATCGCCCGACCATGCCGAGGCGAATCCGGCACCCAAACCCATGGTGAGCATTCCGTGGGCGATCACGTCGGGCTGCCCCGCCATTTTGGCGAGGTTTTCGTCCCAGTGCAGCGGGTTGGCGTCGCAGGCCACGCCGGCGTAGTTCACCAGGTCGCCGCGCGACAGTCGGGCGTGATGTACCGGTAACTCGTCGCCGACATTCACCTCATCGAAGGACGGCGTGCCGGGGATACGGGCCGGATCTGCTTGGGCGATGGGAACCTCGCCCTCGGGGCGCACTGTCTTCTGGTAGGCCGCATCGGAGTAGTCGATTCCGGCGAGGTTCACGTCGTGCATCATCACTTGCTGCGCGGTCACCCTGATCGCCGGATCGACATCCTCGGCGGTGACGCCGACGACGGTGGTGTGGAGCGTATGCACGCGCTCGCCGGCGGTGTCGGTGAAAGTGTTAGTCACGGTGATCAGGTCCCTGCCCGCGATCCTGCGCACCGATGACAGCTCGACGTCGATTTGTAGTTCGTCGCCGGCGACGATCGGTCGATGCTGCTCGAAGACTTCTTCGGTCTGCAGGTACATCTCGTAACCGATCACCACCGATTCGAACAGGTGCCGATTGGCCGCCATTGCCGGGGCCGATGTGAATGTCAGCGGCGCTACCAGGCCCGAATACCCCAGCTCGGCGGCAGCGGCGACGTCCCAGTGCGCGGGGTGATAGTCCTGCACGGCACGTGCGAACTCGCGTATCTTTTCGCGGCCGACCTGGTATGTGTCGTCGGCCCGGTAGTAATGGCCGACCCGCGATTCGAGCACCGACGTTTCGGTTGCTGCGGTCATGAATTGCCCAACTTTTCTACTGGCCTGTTCACTGAAGGCCTGCGAACGCACCCTAACGTGCACGATAGCCCTGACATGACGGCGGCTATGCCCGACGGCGTCCGCTACATCTGATCCTTTGCGGGAGCACAGACAGTCCACGCGCCGTCGTTTTTGCGAAAGTACATCGTCTGCGTTTCGTGGTCTTCGAATATCAGGGTTGCCGCCGCCGCGTCGCCGTGCACGACGACGTCCCCGATCTTGAACCTTGGCTTTGGCGCGTTAGCCGGTTCTCCGCCCGGGTCTGCCACGGCATCGAGATAGGGCTCGGCTTCCTCGCGGCACATGAGCCGGGCAATTTCGTGTGGATTACCCTTGCTGACCGAGTCGGAGAAGGCGCCGATCAACGCTTTGATCTTGACGGGATCACTGTTCTGGTAGTGCTCATAGGTAGCGATCGCCGCGACGCCGCCGGCGACGGCGATCACGATGACCGCCAGCACGGCGTACAACCACGCCTGTTTGCGGCGACGCGGCCGCACCGGCGGGGGCGGTGGCCACCAGCCGCTCGGAGGCGGCATCCACGGGCCGTGGGGCGGGGGTGGCCAGGGCGCTCCGCCTTGAGGGTTACCGTGATAGGGCGTTGTCATGTTGCGGCTCAGGCGAATTCATCGAGTTGTGCGGTCATCGTCTCGTCAAGCAATGCACCGAAATCGTCTGGCGGCTCGGGTACCCCTCCGTACACGGTGATGGCCTGGCCCGCGGGAAGGTCAGGCGAAACGCACACGTGTGAGTCCGCGGTAGTCGCCAGGAGCAGCAGGCGCGTCGGGTCTACCGCATCTTGCGGCCAGTTGGATTCTGGTAGCCCTTCGGGGCACCCCAGGTACTCGGCGTAGGTCTGCAGATGTCGAGGCTGGATGAGGCCGTTGGACATCCAGTCCGGCGCCACAAAGCCGGCATGTACCTCGCGGTAGAACCGGCGCACCGGATCGGGGATAGCGTCGGCGAACCGCAACTGTGAGCTCGTGCAGAGGGCCGGATCCCAACCGATCCAGCAGACGACATGCCGCCGGTCGGCATCGTGAATTTTGAGGGCGTAGACCAGGACGGGTTCCCCGCCGAGGTGGCCGATCCGGACGTCTTCGAGTTTGGTGACGAGTGCTTGGGCGAAGTCGGGCACCAGTTCCAGGAAGTCGCGGTTCCATAGCGACACAGCGGCTTGGCGCCGGGTCTTTGCCGTATCGGCGCGCGCGATCGCCTGCCAGCGTTCAGGGACCTCGGCGGTGGATCCAATATCGGCGAGCACGACTTGCTCGGAGTGCGCGACACTTCCGAGAACCCTTGCTATCTCAACGGTGTCGACTGTCATCAGCCTGGCGGAATCGTGGCGAGTAACTGGTTGATCAGGTCTTGTAGCGTCGCACGGGTGTCATTTTCCAGTTGTACCTGCTCCTGCACCCACTTGGGGTCGGCGTCGCCGATCCGGGCGAATTCGCCCGACCGCAGCGCGCCCACGCCGCTTGCCCGGCATCGATTCGCGATCAATGCCTCGAGGCACTAGTTTTCCTAAGCGTGATTGCGTCAGCGGCCGGTGCCTTCGTCCGGTGTATTTGCTCTGTGTTGACCGTTGCGGCCATCGCCTGGGTGGGTATGTCCACCGGCACGCCGCACGCCCCGACGATGCGACTGGCCGCCGACGGCAACCCGTTGGCCGGCGCGCCGTTCTACGTCAATCCCAACTCGGCGGCGATGCGCGCCGCGCAGAGCGCCGATCCGCCGAGCCCCGAGTTGACCGCCATCGCCAACACGCCGCAGGCCTACTGGATCGTTCCCGGCTCGTCCGCGGGCACGGTCGGCAAGTACGTCGGCGACGCGAACGCCGCCGGCGCGATCCCGGTGCTGGCGCTCTATGGCATTCCGCACCGCGACTGCGGCAGCTTCGCTGCGGGCGGCATGGGGTCGGGCGCCGACTACCGCGGCTGGATCGACGGCATCGCCTCCGGCGTCGGCGCCTCACGGGTGGCGATCGTCGTCGAACCCGACGCGCTCGCCATGGCCGACTGCCTGTCGGCCGATCAGCGTCAGGAACGCTACGACCTGATTCGCTACGCCGTCGACACGCTCACCAAGGATCCGAACGCCGCGGTCTACGTCGATGCCGGTCATCTGCGTTGGCACACCCCCGAGGACATGGCCGGGCGGCTGAATCAGGCCGGTGTCGCCCACGCGCGGGGCTTCAGCGTCAACACCGCCAACTTCTTCACGACCGAGGACGAAATCGGCTACGGCGAAGCCATTTCGGGGCTCACCAACGGTTCGCACTACGTGGTCGACACGTCCCGCAACGGTGCCGGGCCGGCGCCCGACTCCGAGCTCAACTGGTGCAATCCCAGCGGCCGGGCGCTGGGCACCCCGCCCACCGCGTCGACAGCCGGCGCGCACGCCGACGCCTACCTGTGGATCAAACGTCCCGGTGAATCCGACGGGTCTTGCGGCAAGGGCGATCCCGCGGCGGGAACCTTCGTGAGCCAGTACGCCATCGACCTCGCCCGCAAGGGCGGCCAGTAGTCCGTTCGGGATGAGGCACGGCGAGCAGGTCTACGACATCGAGATGGCGCTGCTGCGTAACTACGGTTACGTCGCGCGCAAGGTGGACAACCCCGACGACGACCCGCTGCTGCACGTGCTCGACAAGGCCGGCGGCGTCGGCATGACCGTCACGGTCTCCAGCGACGGGTTTCATTGGGTCGCCATGAGCAGCCGCCACAAACCGATCGTCTTGCCGATCCAAACGCCGGGTTCGCGTATCGCGGACGCGATAGTCCCAGCGCTGGACGCGCTCTAGGAAGTCGGGCGCGTAACCTCTGCCCCCATGACCGTTTATGCCTTGAACCTTTTCGACATCGCCGATGCCGACGAGTACCGCGCCTACTCGCGACGGTCTCCCGCCGAGGTGGCCAAGCACGGCGGTCGGGTGGTCGCGCTCGGCGGTTTCCAACACGCGGTCCTCGGCGACATCACTCCGCGGCAGGTGCTGATTCTCGTGGAGTGGGAATCGCGGGAGGCCTTCGACAGCTACTGCACCGACCCGGAGCTCGCCGATCTGCACGCGCATCGCGAGAACGGGTCATCGGGATATGTCTGGCACCTGTTCGACCGCCTGGACGACCTGAGGCCCCTGCTGAACAGGTAATCGCCTACCGCACAGTCACATCCAGTGCGAAACGCCGCACGACGTGCGCGGGGTTGCCGTTGTCTTCCTGGACGAGCGTCACGTGCACAGTCCCGGCGCCCGCCGCCCGATATCTACTGGTGAACGTGCCCCCGCTGGTGGCGCCCGGCGGTCTTCGGTCGGGTTGATAGCGCTGTCCGAGCGGCCGGAGGATCGCGAAGTCGTACTTCTCTTCGTCGTGCCATTGGCAGTGCGACGTCACATAGTCGTCCGCCAAGACGATGTCGAACAGCTGACCGTTGTTGATCGAGATGTGCCCGCCGTTGTCGGAATCGGACGCTGTGACGTCCGGTTCCGGCGAGCATCCCGCCACCCACAGCAGGAAGACGGACGAGAGTGCCAGCTTCCATCGCATCTGTGACACCGTACCGGGTCAGATCTTCAAATAGCCCTTGTCGGCAGGGATTTGGGCGGCCGTGACCAACGACGAGGCGTCGCTGGCAAGCCACACCACGATGTCGGAAATCAGGTCGGGCGACGCCAGCGAATCGGTCGGCAACGCGCCGGGCGAGAAGCTGTGGATGTACTGCGGATGATCCTGGAAGACCTGGTACATCGACAGGTCGTTGCCCATCGGGGTGTCGGTGCCGTACGGGTGCACCGAGTTGACGCGGATGCCGAACTCGCCGAGCTCGACGGCCAACGAGTTGGTGAGCCCGACGACCCCGAACTTGCTGGCGCAGTAGTGCCCGCAACCCGGGACCGCTTTGATTCCCGCCGCGGAACTGATGTTGATGATCGATCCGCCATTGCCCGCCGCGATCATCGCCGGGACAACGGATTTCATCGTGTTCCACAACCCGGTGAGGTTGGTGTCGATGGTCTCCTGCCACTGCTGGGCCGAAATCTCCCAGAGCCTGCCCCAGTTCAGCACGCCGGCATTGGCCACCACGATGTCCAGCCGGCCGAACTGCTCGATCGCGTTGGCCACGACCCGCTGCTGGCCCACCAAGTCGCGGACGTCGACCTCGTCGGCGAAGATCTTGCGGCCCTCGCCCTCGACCAGGCTGACCGTCTCGGCCAGGTCCTCGGGAAGGGCCGGGGGATAGCCGTTGTGTTGTGCGACCGGTGCGCAGGCGTCGATCGCGACGATGTCGGCGCCGGCCCGGGCCAGCTGGACACAGTGGGAACGGCCCTGGCCGCGGGCGGCCCCGGTCACATAGGCGACTCTGCCGGCCAGTGGGGCGACGGGATCGGTCATGCCGACGGCTCCTCTTCGTGCGCGCGGGCCGGGCACGGCCAGCGAGTGAATGACTGAAATTCAATGCCTTGGCCGCCCGGATATCAACCGCGGCGCCGACGGTTACTCCGCGGCGGCGAGCACGTCACGCACCGCGTCGTCGACCGTGCTCAGCACGTCCGGGTCGATGCCGGTGCGGCCGCGCACCAGAACCGATGCGTTATTGGCGGGTGGCAGACCCTCGGCGGGGCACAGGCCGTCGGGCAACTTTCCGATCATTGGCAGCAGCGCTACCCCCAGCCCCGACCGCACCGCCGCGTACAGCCCGGACAAGTCGCCGCACTCGGCGGCGATGTCATAGGCGATGCCGTTGTTTTCGAGGATGGCGAACGCCGGTTCACGCAAGGTACACGGCTCGGAGAAGACCACGAGGGGGAGCGGTTCTCGTGCCGGAACGGCTAAGGTGCGCGCCGAAATCCATTGCAGCCGAACGAGGCCGGACGCGCGGGCGCGGTCAAGGCCCGCGCCGTCGAGCATGATTGCCAAGTCGACCAGCCCGCGTTCGATTGAGTCGGCCAGGGACACGTTGCGATCGAGCCGGAAGCGCACCCGACGATCGGGCAGCCGCTCCCGCAGCACGGTGGTCAGTCCGGCAAGCATCACGTCGGCGCCGTGCTCGGTGGCGCCGATCGTCAGCAGCTTGGGTTCGGTGGCTCCCAGGTCGTCGAGCGCGATGTCGTGAGCGGCCAATATCGCGCGGGCATGCCGCAACGCCTTGAGCCCAATCTCGGTGAAGACGATGCCGCGTCCGGAGCGTTCGATCAGGGGCTCGCCGACCACCGCCTCGACTCGGCGCAGATGCTGGCTGACCGCGGACTGACTCAGGTGCAGGGCGGCGGCGGCGCGGTGAAATCCGCCACAGTCGGCGACCGCGACGAGGCTGCGCAGCGGCGCGATGTCCAGCACCTGGGCCATGGTCAGCACCATAGTCCGATCAGCGTTCTCGATCAATCATGCCGATGCGTGAACCGATTTCGGCGCCAGGCGGCAAAGACCGATAAGAGAACGCGATCGATCCCGATCAGCAATATTCGTTGGACGCCGGCGGCCGGTCTGGGCCAGCATGGGTCGCATGGAGCTACCGCGGATGCCGCTGACGACCGCGTCGGCGGTGACGTTCTTCTACGCGCTCGGTTACCCGATCGGGGTCCTGGCGGTGACAGCCATCACTCCCATGGCCGCGTTGGTCCTGCGATTCGGTTTGGCCACAATGGTTTTGGTCATCTGGGCGCTGCTGGCCAAGGCGCCCTGGCCGCGGGGAGCGCAGTCTGGTCACGTCGTGGTGGTCGGCCTGCTGATTCAAGCGGTGCAATTCTGTTGCCTCTACGAGGCCGTTCAGCTCGGGTCGCCGGCCGTGCTGTGTGCGGTCGTGATCGCGATGAACCCGGTCGTCACGGCGATCCTGGCCGCCGCGTTCCTGCGCGAACCCCTTGGCCCGCAACGGGTGGCGGCGCTCGCGCTCGGGGTCGTCGCAGTGGTCGCCGCATGCGCCAGGCGGCTGGCGAGTACCCACGGGATCGACCCCGTCATCGTGTTGCTTGGCGTTGCGCTGCTTGGCCTTTCGGCCGGCGGCGTCTACCAGCAGCGCTTCTGCTCGGGTGTCGACTTCCGCACGATGAGCGCGATGCAGAACGCGGTCGCACTGATCCCCGCGGTGGCGCTGGCGGTCGCCACGCCGTTCACCGTGCACGACGTCCGGCAGGCTGTGATCGCGGTCACCGCCATGGTGCTGCTGAACGCGACGTTGGCGGTGAGCCTCTACGTACGCGCCATCAATGCCCATGGCGCCGCGGCGGTGGCCATGCTGTTCGCCGTCATCCCCGCGGTCGCCGGGGTGTTGTCGTGGCTCATGCTCGGCCAGCGTCCCGACGCCGGTGTCGCCGCCGGGCTGGTCCTGGGCGGCGTCGCCTGCTGGCTCAACGGCAGGGCCGCCCGCCCGCGCCGTGCGGCGCCGGAGGTCCCGGAACTGGGGCCGTCCCCCCTGGGCCAGCGAATTCCCGCGGCGGCACCCTCGTGTTCCGGAAGATAGCGCTCGGGTCGGAAAATCCGGTCAGCCACCCGGCCACTTCCCGCGCACGCTGCGGCTACGGTGATCTTTATGCCGTCGACCAGCCGCGCCTCCGCAAAGCCGGTAAAGCGACGTCCCAAAGACCGCAAGGCACAGATTGCCCGGGCGGCCGCCGACGCGTTCAGCGAGCTCGGCTATCACGCGGTCAGCATGGAGAACATCGCGGCCCGGGTCGGGGTCTCGGCTGCGGCGCTGTACCGGCACTCGCAGGGCAAATACGACCTGTTCAGGTCCGCCGTCCTGGCGCTGGGTCAACAGCTCGTCGACGCCACCGAGTTCGCCGACCACCTGCCCGACGACGGCGATCCCGAAGAGGCGCTGCGCGCTCTGGCCGAATCGCTGATCGATACCGCCATCGCCAACCGCACCGCGGGCGGGCTCTATCGATGGGAAGGCCGTTACCTGCTCGGTGCGGACCAGAAATTGCTGGCCGAGCAGGTCAGGCTGGTCAACCGGCGCCTGCAACGGCCATTGGTCAGGCTCCGGCCCAAACTGCAGTCGCGGCAGCGGTGGGTGCTTTCTGCCGCGGCGCTGAGCGTGATCGGCAGCATCACCGACCATCGCTCCCGGCTCGGCAACGGTGAGATCCGGGCAGCCTTGGCCGATATCTCCGCGGCCGTGTTGAGGGCGGACTTGCCCGACCCGCCGGCGGCCGCAGCGGAATCCCCACGGGCAACGACGATTACGAGTGCGGCCGGTAGCTACGAATTGCTGCTGCACGAATCCATACGGCTGTTCGACGAACGGGGCTACCGCGAAACCGGCATGGAGGACATCGCGGCCGCCGTTGGCATACCGGTGGCCAGCATCTACCAATACTTCCCAAGCAAGGCCGCGATCTTGGCGGTCTCATATCGGCGCGGCGCGGACCAGCTTTCCAGCGACCTGACCACCATTCTGGCCGCGGGCGGCGATCCGGAGTACTCGCTGACGCAGCTGATCGACGCCTTCGTCGCGCGGTCGTTAGCCAATCCCGAACTGGGCCGCGTGTACTACACGGAGCGCCACAATCTGCCCGACGCCGACGCAGTGCTGCTTTACAACATTCACCGCTCGACCGTCGAGTCCTGGGCCCGACTGGCGGTAGCCGCGCGGCCCGGCCTCACGCTTGGCCGCGCGCGATACGCCGTACACGCCGCCTTCGCCCTGGCCGTCGACATCGGCCAACTCGTGATCCACGGCCCGGGCCAATACGCCCGCGAGACGGTGCGCCGGCTGATGGACATCACGTTGCTCGGCGGGTCAGCCCCAACCAAGGCTTGATCGCTGCGGGTCGGGCCGCACTTTGCCCGGAACGGCGCTGCACATCGCAGGCCCACCCTGTGCGCCGCCGGCTCACCGAGCTGCCCCGAAGACCAGGCCGCCCAGGCTAATCTCCGGATTAATGGGGCGACCGGGGGGCGCCCGATCCTCACAAGTGCTATCAATTCCGCTGAATAGCCATTAACATAATGAGATCCGACCGCGCTCTCCGTGCGAAAGGCACGCCCGATGCTCAACAAGATCCGCCGACTATTGGACTACCAGTTGACCATCGCCGAGCTGCTGGGACTGGCCGTCCTGCTCGGCACGCCCTATCTGATCGTCGGGGTGATCTGGTCGTCCACCCACACGGCGCACCTTCGCGACATGCACGGCGTCGATTTGGTGGTGTCGTTTCTCGGCTCGATCGTGTCGTGGCCCGTGCTGATCTTCGCCAACGTCTGCATGACTTAGGAACGACATGACCAAACGCGGATCCCTGGTTGCCGCCGCGGCCGTGCTGGCTTTGGCGGGCGGGCTTTTCGCCCTGCGCTTCCCCGTCTTCATCGACGCGTACGACCAGTTCGGTTGGCAGGTCAAATGCGGCAGCGGATTCACGACGGATTTGATTCAGGCGTCGAGCGCCGACCAGGCCGTCAGCGCCCCTGGCTCGAACTATGTCGGCCAATGCGGCACCGCGCTGATGATGCGTCGCCTGTGGGCGATTCCCCTGGCGGCGCTGGGGGGCCTGGCGTTGACGGCGCTGACGACGTCGACGCTCGCGCACGACCGCCGGAAGATCAGCACCTGACGGCAACCACCGGATCGTAGGCTGGCTCAACGGATTTCGAGCCCGCCGATCACCCTATCGCGTGCTCTCGTCGGGGAGGTCACGCCGGGACTGGTGCAGTCCCGGCGCATCCGGATCGTCGTCCTGGTGCTCCAGCTGTTCCTGCAACTTGCGCTGCTCCTCGGTCGCCTCTCTGGCGTCCTCGGGTGCGGGCGGCGGGTCGAAATTCACTTGCTGGTCCACGTGAGATCCCCTCTGGCTTGTTGCTCCAGTCAGGATCTCCCGAATGGCCGGTGGCGAAACCTTGCGAGCGGCTACGCGCCGAGATGCGCGGACAGCAGCCAGGCCCCCACCGACTTGCGGCCGTTGCCCTCGTCGCGGATGTCGGCCCCACCGAACGCCTGGAAGCCCGCCAGGAAACTGTCGGGCACGTTCGCGTGTATCCGCGCCGGGCGGATCTCGTCGATCACCCAGTACTTGGAGACGACGCCGCGCAGCTCGTCCTCGGTGACGGCGTTGACCGGGCCGTCGGCGGGCATGCCCGCGCGGTCGAAGACCAGCACGAAGTAGGAGGCACCCGGCTCGGCAGCGCGCACGATCGACTGCTGGTAGCCCTCGCGCAGCTCGACGGGCATCGAGTGGAAGAGGGTGCTGTCGACGATGGTGCCGAAGCGTCCGTCGTATCCGCCGAAGGCGCTGATGTCGGCAACTTCGAAGGTGGCGGTGGTCAGGCCCCGCGCGGCGGCCTTCTCGCGCGCCAGCTTGATGGCGGTGGGCGACTGATCCAGCCCCACCGTGGTAAAGCCTCGTTCGGCCAGGAACAGCGATACCGCCGCCTCTCCGCAGCCGGCGTCGAGCACGTCACCGTGGAACTTGCCGGCCTCGATAAGCGCCGCGATCTCCGGTTGGGGCTCGCCGATGCTCCACGGCGGCCGATTGCCCTCGCCCATCTCGGGGGCTTCGCCCCGGTAGGCGGCTTCAAACATTTCGTGAGTCGGCTGAGACATGCCACCTTTATATCAATCTCGCTGAGATATGTCAACCAGCCTGATATAGCCAAAGGCGGCGATTTTGGGGCGAACGCCGGTTAGTTAGCTCGTTAAAGCGACCGTGCGACCTACGCGCCGGGGGATGACTGAAGCGCGACGACGTGTTGAGATCGGGTATGGCCGACGACATCGAACTGAGTCCGCGGGACTGGGTACGCGAGCAGACCGAGAAGATTCTGGAGCAAGGCACGACCGACGGGGTGGAAATTCTCGATCGGCCGGTAGTTCTGGTGACCGTGACCGGAGCAAAGTCCGGCAAAAAGCGGTACGTGCCACTGATGCGCGTCGAGAGCGACGGCCGTTACGCCATGGTCGCCTCGAAGGGTGGCGCCCCGGCGCATCCTTCGTGGTACTTCAACATCAGGGCGAATCCGGACGTAACGCTGCAGGACGGCGACAAGGTCCTCGCGCTGAGGGCTCGCGAGCTCGAGGGATCCGAGCGCGAGCAATGGTGGCAGCGCGCGGTCGACGCCTACCCTCCCTATGCCGAATACCAAACCAAGACCGCAAGGCAGATACCGGTTTTCGTTCTGGAATAGGTCCGCTGCGCCCCAATTGATTTCACTTCAAGCGCGCACCAAAAACGGCGGAATCCAGCTGTAGCAAAACATTTGCATTCGCTATGCGCCCGGCTCGTCGGGTTGCCACCCAGGTGGCGCCCCCATACCTTCGGTAGGCATGGGCCAGGCACGCCCCAAAGAACAACGACGTTCGTGGCGGGTGTATTCGCTTGTGTCGCCGTATATTTCAGTGCGATAGTCGGGGTGTTACGGACAGATCCCCGAGCGCGCCGTCATGCCTGATGCAGGAGGGGTCGATGCAACACGCCGAAAAGGTTGATCCGACTCGAATCGGCGGCTTGCGCGCGGCCATCTCGTACGACTTGCCGGCCTCGGCGGTGGTTTTCCTGGTGGCGCTTCCCTTGTCGCTGGGGATCGCGATCGCCTCGGATGCCCCGGTACTGTCCGGCTTGATCGCGGCGATCGTCGGGGGCATCGTCGCCGGGTGTCTCGGCGGGTCGCCGTTACAGGTCAGCGGACCGGCTGCCGGCCTAACGGTGGTTGTCGCCGACCTGGTCGCCCAATTCGGCTGGGGAATAACATGTTTGATCACCGTGATAGCCGGAGCGCTCCAAGTCGTGCTGGGCATCAGCCGGATCGCGCGGGCCGCCCTGGCGATCTCGCCGGTGGTGGTGCACGCCATGCTGGCCGGGATCGGAATCACGATCGCCCTGCAGCAGGCGCACGTATTGCTCGGTGGTGAATCCCAGAGCTCGGCGTGGACGAACGTCGTCGGGCTGCCCGCCCAGATCGCCGACGCCCACCGGCCGGGCCTCGCGCTGGGGCTACTGGTCATCGCCATCCTGATCGCTTGGCGCTGGGCGCCGGCCCGGCTGGCCAAAATCCCCGGTCCACTGGTCGCCATCGTCGTCGTGACGGTGCTCTCGGTCGCGTTGCCGTTCAACGTGTCCCGGATCCGGCTGGAGGGCTCGGTGCTGGATGCGCTACAGCTGCCGGAACTTCCGCACGGCAATTGGGGTGCCATCGTGATCGCGGTGATCACCGTGACGCTGATCACCAGCGTCCAGAGCCTGCTGACTGCGGTCGCGATCGACCGCATGCACAATGGGCCGCGCACCGACTTCAACCGCGAGCTGATCGGCCAAGGCGCGGCGAACATGGCGTCGGGCGCGATCGGCGGCCTTCCCATTGCCGGCGTCATCGTGCGCAGCGCGGCTAATGTGAACGCGGGCGCCAAAACTCGCGCGTCGACGATCATGCACGGGTTCTGGATCCTGGCGTTTGCCGTGCCCTTCGCCGGGCTGGTCGAGCAAATTCCCACCGCTGCCCTCGCCGGCTTGCTCATCGTCATCGGCATCGAATTGCTGAAACCCGCGCACATCGAAACCGCGCTGCGCAACGGCGATCTCGCCGTTTACCTGGTGACCCTCGTCAGCGTTGTCTTCCTCAACCTGCTCCACGGCGTCATGATCGGACTGGCCGTGGCGGTCGTCGTCACCGGATGGCGGGTGGTTCGGGCGAAGGTGGAAGCCGCGCCCGTGGGGGGCGAATGGCATGTGGTGATCGAAGGCGCCTGCACGTTTCTGGCCCTGCCCCGGCTGACGGGCGTGCTCGCGACGATCCCCGAACGCACCCGCGTCACCGTCCACCTGGTGGCCAACTACCTCGACCACGCCGCGCACCAAGCGATCAGCGACTGGCAGCGCCTGCACTGCGCTACGGGCGGCGAGGTCACGGTCCACCACCGACCGATGGAACCCTATGGGCGCGTGGACAAGTCGGCGAGGGTCGGCCGCGGCGCGGCCCACCTCAGCCTGGTGGAGGCGGACGCGGGCTAACCCACGTCGCCCGGCTCAAGATGCGTAGGCGGTGCCTTGAGGCAACAGGTGCCGGCGAACGAGCTTGTGCCACCGCCGTTGGCGATACCGGAAAATGCCGGTCGCGACGCACGCCACGACGGTGGTCGCGGGCCCCGCGTCGATTTCGACCGTGTCGCTGTACCGGCACGAGTGCCCGTCGATCGGTTCAACGTGCAGCGTGTGATTCCACTCCCGGAGAATTCCGCCGTGCTCGTGGGTGCGAACCGTTCCCTCGGCCTCGTCGATGCGCACGACCTCGATCGTGTGCCGGTACGCAGGTAGCAGATGAAAGGCGAACAGAAGAGCCGTGCCGCGTTCGCCCAACCGCAGCGGCTCCGCGCGGCCGCTCAGCGCCGGGATGCCGAACAGGCCTTTGCAGACGTAGAGGAACGTGACGGGGGAGAGCATGGCCGCCCACACCCGGTCGGCCGTAGTGGGCAGGACCGTTTCGAGATGGACCGTGCGCATCACGCCTCCGGCAGTAATTAGGGTGCCCTAAGTATGCCTGGTGAGCGCGCGGTTGGCCACCCCGCTGGTCCCTATCTCGCGTCGGCGGCGAGGACTTCCAGCACCGCCAGGTGCTCGTCGACGGTCGCGAGCCCGGCGTTCATGGTGTTGACCGACACGTGGGTGGCACCGGCGGCGCGCCAGCCCGCGATGTGGGCGGCGACCCTGTCGCGATCACCTGACCAGTTGACCCGGCCTTCCATCCCGAGGCCGGCCGCGTCCCGGCCGGCGGCCACGGCCGCGCGTTCCACCCGTTCGCGCGCGTGCTCCAGGCCGGGCCCCGGAGCCGTCATCGGGAACCACCCGTCCGCGAGCCGTCCCGCCCGTTCCAGGCCGCGGTCCGAGGCCGCGCCGATCCAGACGGGAATGGGCCGTTGGTTGGGCAGTGGCGCCAGCCCGGCCGCGGTCACCGTGTGGTGCTTCCCGTCGAAGGTGACCGATCGTTCGGTCCACAACCGGCGCATCAGCTCGATCTGCTCCTCGGAGCGTTTCCCCCGATTGGTGAACCTCTCCCCGAGCGCCTCGTATTCGACTGCGTTCCAGCCCAATCCGACGCCGAGCCGGAACCGGCCGCCGGTCAGCAGGTCGACCTCGGCGGCCTGCTTGGCCACCAACGCCGTCTGCCGCTGCGGCAGGATGATGACCCCGGTGACAAGTTCGAGTGAGGTGATCGCGGCCAGGTAGCCGAACATGACGAACGGCTCATGGAACGTCGAGTCGATGTCGTACGGGCCGTCCCAGCCGTGATGGACTTTCGGATCGGCGCCCACGACGTGGTCGTAGGCGAGGATGTGGGTGAATCCGAGTCCTTCGACGCCCTCGCCATACGCGCGGACCACCGCGGGGTCGCCGCCGAGTTCGGTCTGCGGGAACACAACTCCAATGCGCATTCGCGGTGCAACCAAGCCGCCGCGGGATTGCTTCCCGGCCGGACGGGAAAAGGTTTGGGACGGTGCCGTCTTCGCGCCTCTCGGCAAGTGGTCGCTCGCGGCGACGGTTCTCAAGGTGGTACCCGGGGGAATGCCCGACACCGTCGCGTGTCATAACGGCGCCCGCCGCTGAAATATTTCCCCGACGCTTGATGATGGACGGGTGACGACGAAAAAGATCAGCAGCGCCGTGCGGCTCGGCAAGTTCGAGCTGACATTCGACGCCGAGCTGGCCGCACGCTACGAGATTCCGAAGCTGCCCGACGGTCCCGGGCGGGCCGACTTTCTGGCCGAGCGCGGGGCCGAGTTTCGTGTCGTGGTGACTTCGGGGCCGCCCGGCGTCGACGCCGAAACCATCGCGGCGCTGCCGAACCTGGAGGTGATCGTCAACAACGGCGCCGGGGTGGATTTGATCGACCTGCCGGCGGCGCAGCGCCGCGGCATCGGCGTCAGCAACACGCCCGACGTGCTTTCGGACACCGTCGCCGACACCGCCCTGGGCCTGATCCTGATGACCCTGCGCCGGTTTGGCGCCGCCGACCGCTACGTGCGGGCGGGCAGATGGGTCCGCGACGGCCCCTTCCCCTACGCCCGCGACGTCAGCGGCCTGCAGGTCGGGATCTTGGGTCTGGGCCGCATCGGATCGGCGATCGCAACCAGGCTCCTCGGATTCGACTGTGCGATCGCCTATCACAACCGCCATCGCATCGAGGGCTCACCGTTTCGCTACGCCGCATCGCCGCTGGAACTGGCCGAGTCGGTCGACATTCTCGTCGTGGCCACCACGGGTGACCCGCACACTCGCCACCTGGTGGACCGCGGCGTCCTCGAGGCGTTGGGTCCAGAGGGTTACCTCGTCAACATCGCGCGCGGCAGCGTGGTCGACCAGGAGGCGCTGGTGGAGTTGCTGGTCGGCGGGGGCCTGGCCGGAGCGGGGCTGGACGTCTTCGCCGACGAACCACACGTCCCGGCCGAGCTGCTGGACCTGGACAACGTCGTGTTGTTCCCGCATATCGGCAGCGCCACCGCGCGCACGCGCCGGGCGATGGCGTTGCTGGCCATCCGCAACCTGGAGCATTACCTGCAAACCGGGGAGCTGGTGACGCCGGTGCTTCGGCCGCGGCGCTGAATCCCCGAGCGGCCGGCACCTGTCAGATGTCTCACACGGATGGTCGAGCATCCGAATAACGGGTATCAGGCCATCCACCATGAGCGACACGACCCAACGCGAGCTCGGCCAAACCGACAGCCCGATCGAGGACGAGCTCGAGGACGCCTTCAGCAGGATGCTGAGCGAGGGCACTCAGCGGCTGCACCGCACCTGGCGCGGCGTCCTGGTCACCGGCTTCTTCGGCGGCACCGAGGTGGGGATCGGCGTGCTCGCCTATCTGTCGGTGCTGGCCGCCACCCACCGGCCGCTGCTGGCCGGGCTGGCGTTTTCCATCGGCTTCCTGGCCCTGCTGCTGGGCCGCAGCGAACTGTTCACCGAGGGCTTCATCATCCCGGTGGTGACCGTGGCCGCCAAGCGGGCGAATTTCTGGCAGCTGGCCAAGCTGTGGGGCGGCACCATGTTCGCCAACCTGGTCGGCGGTTGGGTCATCATGTGGCTGATCATGACCGGCTTCCCGGAACTGCACGCGCAGACCATCGAATCCGGGACTCACTTCGCCACCGCCCCGCTGTCCGGGCAGAGCATGGCGCTGGCGATCCTCGGCGGCATGGTCATCACGCTGATGACCCGGATGCAGCACGGCACCGATTCGGTGCCCGCCAAGATCGCGGCGGCCGTCGCCGCGGCCTTCCTGCTCGCGGGGCTGCGGTTGTTCCACTCGATCCTGGACTCGTTGCTGATCTTCGGCGCGCTGGTCACCGGGGATGCGCCGTTCGGTTACCTGACCTGGCTGGGGTGGTTCGGTTACACCGTGTTGGGCAACATGATCGGTGGGTTGCTGTTCGTGACGCTGCTGCGGCTGCTGCGCAGCAAGGACCGGCTCGAGGAAGAACGCGCCGAAGCGCAGTCCGTGGAGTAGCGCGTCAAAGCAGTTGCGGCATAACCTCGCTCGCGAGCAACTCCAGGTGCGCGAGATCGGTCAGGTCCAGCAGCTGGGTGTACACGCGCCGCACGCCGATTTCTCGCCAGGCGCCCAGCTTGTCGACGATCTCGGCGGGCGTGCCGACCAGCGGGCTGTTCGAACGCAGCTCGTCGAGGTCGCGCCCGATCGCCGCGGCGCGGCGGGCCACTTCGGTGTCGTCGCGCCCGGCGCAGAGCACGAACGCGCTGGAGTACGTCATCGAGTCGTCGGATCGGCCGGCCGCGGCGACCGCTTGTGCCACGCGCTGATACTGCTTCTCGGCCACGTCGATCGGCGCGAACGGAATGTTGAATTCGGCCGCGTAACTCGCCGCCAAGTGCGGGGTTCGCTTGGCGCCGAGGCCGCCGATGACGATCGGTGGATGCGGGGTCTGCACCGGCTTGGGCAGCGCCGGTGAACCGATGATGGTGTAGTGCTTGCCGGCGTAATCGAAGGTGTCACCCGGCTGCGTCGTCCACAGCCCGGTGACGATGGCCAGCTGTTCGGTGAGGCGATCGAACCGCTCACGCAGCGGCGGAAAGGGAATGCCGTACGCCAGGTGCTCTTGTTCGAACCAGCCGCTGCCCAGGCCGAATTCGACGCGGCCGCCACTCATCTCGTCGACCTGGGCCACCGCGATCGCCAGCGGGCCGGGGTGCCGAAATGTTGCCGAGGTCACCAGGGTGCCCAGCCGGATGCTCGACGTCTCCCGGGCGATCGCCCCGAGCGTCACCCAGGAATCGGTGGGGCCCGGCAGGCCGTCGCCGCTCATCGCCAGGTAGTGGTCGGACCGGAAGAACGCCGCAAAACCCAGCTGCTCGGCGGTCTGGGCAACGGCGACCTGTTCGGCGTAACCGGCGCCCTGCTGTGGCTCGATGAATGCGCGGAATTCCATGCCGATCCTTCGTATCTCGTTGTTATGCAGCCTGATTGAAGAACCTTTACCCGCCTGTGGCCAAAGCGAGACGCCGAACGGGTTAGCAGCCCCAGCGCAATTGGGTATGCACTGAGCATGGCCTCACTCCCTCCACCCATCGTTGTCACTCCCGCGCGATTGACCTGCACCGGCGCCGCCGACGCGGTCACCGCGGCGCAATTGCGCCGCGCCCTGCGCCGGTGGCTTCAGGAGGCGACCCTGGCTCCGGCGGAGATTCGCGACGACATCATTCTGGGCGTCAACGAGGCGTTGGCCAACTGCGTCGAGCACGCGTACCGCGCTCACAGCGCGGCCGGCACCATGAAATTGCAGGCGAGCCACGACGCCGCCACCCAATCGGTCAGCGTGTGCGTCAGCGACCGCGGATCGTGGCACCCCCCGTCGCCGCGGCGGCTCAGCGATCCGCGGCGGTCCCGCGGCATCATGTTGATGCACGCGCTCGCCGACCACTGCACCATCACGGCTCGCCCCAGCGGCACGACCGTGTGCCTGGACTACACCACCAGGCCCTAGCCGCCGCTCACACGCCGACGGCGCGTTCCAGGTCCTTGAGTGAGGTCTCGAGGTGGCCCAGCAGCCGCTGCAGGTGCGGGACGCTGCGGCGGCAGCCGACCAGGCCGAAGTCGAGGTTGTCGGCGTTGTTGGTCACCGTGATGTTGACCGCCTGACCGTCCAGCGGGATGGACAACGGGTAGTTGCCGTCCAACCGCGCGCCACGCCAGTACAGCGGCTCGGAGGGACCGGCCGAGACGTTGGAGATGACGATGTTGAACGGCGGTGACGCCGCGGACAGGTAGCCGGGGATCAGCCCGAAGAACAGGCCGCCGATGTTGAACGCCGACAGGGCCAGCTGCTGCACCGGCGGGAGTTGCTGGAAGACCTCTTTGGTGTCGCGGATCGACGTGCTGACGATCTCGAGCCGCTTCGCCGGGTCGTCCAGGTCCGTCGCCAGGTTGCACAGGAAGGTGCCGACCAGGTTGCCGCCGCGGTCGTCGTCGGCCTTGCGGAGATTGACCGGCACCATCGCGGTCAGCGGGGAGTCGGGCAGGGCGCCCTGCTCGAGGAGGTAGGCCCGCAGGGCCCCGGAGCACATGGCGAGCACGACGTCGTTGACCGTCACCCCGGCCGCCGACTTCACCGCTTTGATCCGGTCCAGCGACCAGGACTGCGCCGCCACCCGGCGGGCACCGCCGATGCGGACGTTGAACATGCTCCGCGGGGCCTGGAACGGCAGCGTCAGTTGCTGTTCGATCAGCGCCGCCCGCGTCAGTTTCAGCGTGCACGGCGCCAGCGCGAGCGCCGACCCCGCGGTGCGGCCCACCCGATCCAGCAGTGACGGACGCTTGTGGTCCCCGCCGCGGTTGCGCGGCCCGAGGCTCCACGGGACGCGCACCTCGTCGTCGTCGGGGTCGGGCGTGAAGGCGCGTTGCACCAGCCGCATCGCGGACACGCCGTCCATCAGTGAGTGGTGGTACTTCGTGTAAACGGCGTACCGGCCATCCTGTAGGCCCTCCACCAGGTGTGCCTCCCACATCGGCCGGTGCCGATCGAGCAGGCTGCCGTGCAGCCGGGAAACCAGCTCCAACAGGTCGCGGACCCGGCCGGGCTCGGGCAGGGCTGAGCGGCGCAGGTGGTAATCGAGCTCGACGTCTTTGTCGAGCGACCACGCGAGGTTGGTGAGGCCGCCGAAGAAGGCCGGGTGCTTGCGGAACGTCGGTTGTACGTCGGTGCACTCGAGCATGGCCTGATAGGACTCGCGGACGAAGTGGGGCCCGGCGTCCTTCGGCGGCTCGAAGAGTTGCAGCGATCCCACATGCATCGGGTGTTCGCGGGATTCGCCGATGAGGAACAGCGCATCCGTGGGCGATATCGGTTCCATGGTCAACCCCATTCCTTTCGCTGCGCCGGCGACGCGGCACGCACCCATCTCCTAGTAGCCGAAGTGCGCCCTCGCTAATCAGCCGTGGACGACTCGCGGAAGACCGCGGTGATCTCGGCGACCCTCGGGTCGGCGCGCAGCTCCTCGAGCGTTTCCGGCAGCGGCAGCCGCCAGTTCGGGTACTCGTCGACCGTGCCCGGCAGGTTGGGCTGGCGGGGCTCGGCCAGCACGTCGTACGGCGAGATCAGCTTCAGCCGGCTCGGGGTGGCGGCCAGGAACCGGTGCATCGCGGTGATGATCGCCGCCTCGTCCGGGTCCGGGCTCGTGAGCAGTCCTTCGGACCGCAGCAGCTCCACCCATTCGGCCCGTTCCTTGTCGGCCACCGACTGCTCGCCCGGCACGTCGTCGAGCAGGCCGAGGTCGGCGCGGGCGCGCACGTGCTCGCCGCGCAGGAAGCCGGCCGCCGTCGGCAGGTCGTGGGTGGACAGGCTGGCGGCCGCCCGCGACGGCCATCGCCGCGGCGCGAGCAGCGGTTCGCCCGCCTGGGATTCGTCGCGGGTGAACCAGGACACCGCGCACCCCAGCATCTCGTTGTCGGCCAGTGCCTGGGTCACCTCCGGTTCGACCGTGCCCAGATCCTCGCCCACCACGGTGGCGGCCCCGGCCCGGTGCGCTTCCAGCGCCAGAACGGCGAGCATGACCTCGGCGTCGTAGTGCACGTAGGTGCCGCGGTCCGGGCCGTCGCCCGGCGGAATCCACCACAGCCGCCACAGCCCGGCGACGTGGTCGATCCGCAGACCGTCGGCGTGGGCCAGCACGGCGCGCAGCATGTCGCGCAGCGCGGCGTAGCCGGTGGCGGCGAGGCGGTCCGGCCGCCACGGCGGCAGTCCCCAATCCTGGCCGCGCGGGGTGAAGTTGTCCGGCGGCGCCCCGATGCTGACCCCGGTGGCGAGCATCTCGGCCAGCGCCCACGCGTCGGCGCCGTTCGCGTCCACGCCCACCGGCAGGTCGTGCAGCACGCCCAGCGCCATGCCCGCCGCCCGGGCGGCGTCGCGCACCGCCGTCAGCTGTTCGTCGCAGCGATGCTGCACCCAGGCATGGAAGGCGACCCTGGGCGCCAGGTCGCGCCGGGCCGCCGTGACCGCCGGCCCGGCGACATCGCGCAGCGGCGCCGGCCACCGGGTCCACCGGCCGCCGTGCCGCTCGGCCAGGGCGCAATAGGTGGCCCAGTCGCGCAGCCCCGTCTCGGCGCCCGGGCCGTCCAACGGGCTGGGTCGGCCCTCGGCGCGCCACAGCAGCTCCAGGGCCGACCGCTTGGCCGCCCACACCAGGTCGTAGTCGATCCGCTCGGTGGTCGCCGAGACCCGTAGCGCATCGACCTCCGCGCGGGTGGCCGGGTCGGCGCGGGAATAGGCATCGAGGTCCTCGATGCGCAGGGCCAGCGGATTTGCGAACCGCCGGCTGGAAGGGGTGTAGGGCGATGGCTGTACGGGATGCGTCGGCCCCGGCGCGTGCAGCGGGTTGAGCAGCAGGGCACCCGCGCCGTGTTCGGTGGCGGTCCAGCTCAGGAACTCGCGCAGGTCGCCCAGGTCGCCAATGCCCCAGGACCGGCCCGAGCGCAACGCGTAGAGCTGCAGCATCCACCCCCAGGTCGCCGGCGTAGGCGGCACCCGCGGTGGGGCGGCCACCAGGGTGGCCTCCTGGCCGTCGCGCAGCTGAAGCCGATACCAGCCCGCGGGCAGGTCCGCGGGCAGCTCGTCGCGCACCTCGATCCGGTCGCCGTCCTCGCCCATCAACACCGCGGCCCCGGGCAGCCGCCGGGGTCGTCCGCCCACGCGCACGGCCATGGTGGGCGCCAGGGCGCCGGCGCGCTCACGCGCCGCCAGGTTCGCCAACTCTTGGCGCCGGCCGGCCTCGCTGGCGGCATCGACGTCCAGCAGGCCGAGCACGCGGATCACCACGTCGGCGTCGACCTCGACGGGTTCGCGTCGTTCGTTTCGGTAGGAGGTGGCGACGCCGTGTGCCGCGGCCAACCGGCGCAAGTCCTCGGGAACCGCCTTGGGCTTGGCCATCAGCGCGCCGGCCCGGGCAGGACGTGGGCGTTGAAGAGGGGGCGGCGGCAAGGCGGCTTCACCTGGCTTATATACCCACGCCGCGGCTCCTCACACGGAAGCCGTTTGGTTGCAGGCGCTTTCGCCTACTGCCCGGTGGCCTGGAAGATGACCCGCCGGGCGATCTGCACGGCGTGATCGGCGAATCGCTCGTAGAAGCGCCCCAACAGCGTGACGTCCACCGCGGCGGCCACGCCGTGCGGCCAGCCGGGGTCCATCAGCACCGCAAGCAATTGGTGATGCAGTTCGTCCATCGCGTCGTCGTCGCGGCGGATTTGCGCCGCGCCGCCCGGATCCTGGGCCAGCAACACCTCGCGGGCGCCGAAGGCCAGGTGCTCGGCCACGTCGCCCATCTCGGCGATGTGCCGGCGCACGTCGCCGGGCAGCGCGTTGCGCGGATGACGCATGCGGGCGATTTCGGCGACGTGCACCGCCAGCCCGCCCATCCGCTGCGCGTCGGCGGCGATGTGGATCGCGCTCACCACCGCGCGCAGATCCGTGGCCACCGGCGCCTGTAATGCCAGCAGCGCGAACGCGGTCTCCTCGACGTCGTGGTCGACGGCGACGATGTCCGCCTGGCCGGCGATGACGTGTTCCGCCAGCACCAGGTCGGCTTTCAGCAGCGCCTCGGTGGCCAGCGCGATGGCCTCCCCGGCCATCGCGCACATCGCCCCGAGCTGTTGGGTGAGCGTTCCCAACTGGTGGTGAAACGCGGTCCGCATGCCTAAAGAGATTAGGCAGGATCGCGGAAAATAAACGTCGCTAGCTGACGTCGTCGGCCAGCGCGCGCGCCTCCTGCTCGGTTTCCACCGCGGGCCCGGAACCCGGCAGCGGCCTACCGGCGACCTCGGGCGTGAACACCAACGTGACCGCCCCCACCAGGCCACCGAAGATCATCATGTAGGCGGGCGCCATGACGTTGCCGGTGCCCGACACCAACGCCTGGGCGATCAGCGGCGTGGTGCCGCCCACCGCCGATATCGCGATGTTGTAGGAGATGGCCAGCGCGCCGTAGCGCACGCTGGTGGGAAACAGGGCCGGCAGCATCGCGGGTGCGGTGCTGTCGAAGCAGAGCTCCATCAGTCCGATCAGCAGCACCCCGAGGAAGATCACCGGGTAGATGCCGCCGAAGCGCATGAGCAGGAAGGCGGGGATGGAACCCACGATCAACAGTGCGCATCCGGTCCACATGATCGGTTTGACGCCGATGCGGTCGGACAGCGCGGCGACGAGCACCACGGTGACCATCAGGATCGCGAGCGTCACCACGATCATCACGAGTCCCGCGGTGTGGCCGACGCGCACGAACAGCTTGAGGTACGTCGGCAGGTAACCGGTCAGCATGAAGTCCGCGACCTGGGAGGTCAACACCAGAGCCGCGCAGATGATCAGACCCCGCCACTGGTCCAGCACCGTGCGCCGGAATTGCTGCCGCCCGCCGGCCGGCGGCCCCGCGCTCTCGGCCGCGTTCTGGTAGGCGGACGACTCCTTGAGTTGCAGCCGCAGGAACAGCGCGAACAGGCCGAAGGGCGCGCCGAGCAGCAGCGGAATCCGCCAGCCGTAGGCCAGCCAGTCGTCGTCGGGCAGCCAGCTTTGCAGCGCGGTGACCATTCCCCCGGCGAGCACGAATCCGACCAGATTGCCCATCGGCAGGAAGCCCACCATCATGCCGCGCTTGTGGTCCGGGGCCTGCTCGACCAGGTAGGTCATCGCCCCGACAAACTCTCCGCCGGTCGACAGGCCCTGAAAGATGCGGGCGATGGCGAGGAGGATGGGCGCCCAGATTCCGATGGCGCTGTAGCCGGGCAGCAGGCCCGTCACGGTGGTGCTCACCGTCATCATCAGGATGGTGACGACGAGGACGCGGTGCCGTCCGATGCGGTCGCCGAGCGGGCCGAAGATGAAGCCGCCGAGCGGGCGCACCATGAACGCGGCCGCCAGCGTGCCGAAGGTCGCGATCAGATGGACGCCGCTGACGCTCTTACCCGGATAGAACACCTGGGCGATGGTCGTGGCGATGTAGCCGTAGACACCGAAGTCGTACCACTCCATGAAGTTGCCGATCGCGGTGCCCATGATGGTTTGGCGCATGGCCGGGTCGGCGACCCGGATCTCGTTGCGGGCCCATTTCGTTCGGCGCGGTCGCGCGTTCATCGCCCGATTGCGTACCCAGAAGTCTCGCGGGCCGAACACTTCTCACTCCCAACCGGCTGTACGTCGGAACTGACCGGGGGCCGATGGTAGCCACCGGGCCTTGGTCGACCGAATCACTGACCTTTCAGGCTGCCGATGCGAAGCGAAAAGTCCTTCGGCTCGGACCGCTCCTTGGGCGGCGCGGTGGCCTCGACATCCTCGACGTAGCTCTGCGGGTCCCGGTCGATGATGGGCAAGCCCTTGGTGGTGGGATGCTCGGCCATGAACTCGCTGTACTGCCGGCCCAATGCCTCGCGCAGGCCGGCGGGGGCGGCGCGGCGGAAGTCGGACAGCCCCTCGCGCTCCTCCTCACCCATGTGCTCGTCGTTGGCCTCGCGGGTGCGGCCGACCGCCGCCCACCACTGCTCGCTGCCGACCAGGGCGGCGTTGGCGTCGCGCACGCCGTCGCGGATGTCGTTGTGATCCCCGATCGCGTCGAGCGTCTCGCCCTCGGGGTCCTGCGTGCCCCGCTTCAGCAGCTGCGGGTAGAAAATCTTCTCTTCGATGTAGGCGTGCACGTCCAGCTTGTCGGCGAGGGGACGCCACACCCGCGCCAGGGCGGTCTCGTCGACCGGTGTCTGCGCCTGCAAGTAGTCCAGCTTGGCGAACTGTTCGCGGAACCACTCGTGGTCGGCGAGGATCAACATGGTGATGTCGGCCATCGCGGCGCCCCGCCTTTCTCACCCGCTACGGTTCGCGGCCATGGTGTCCCATCGGGGCGGGCCAGTCAACCGGCCGGGCGACGTGGGGAAAGGCTTCGCCAACCGTGTGGATACACTGGGGCGTCAGCATGTCGATCGACCGCGATCGCACGCGAGAAAAAAATCCACCAAAGTCAGAGGTTGTTTGTGCCCGAGAACCGCAGCGAGCCCGTGAGCCTAGAGCCGCATTTCGACGACGTTCAGGCGCACTACGACTTGTCCGACGACTTCTTCGCGTTGTTCCTCGACCCGACGCGGACCTACAGCTGCGCCTACTTCCAGCGCGAGGACATGACCCTCGAGGAGGCACAGCTGGCCAAGGTCGACCTCTCGTTGGGCAAGCTCGGGCTGCAACCGGGCCAGACCCTGCTCGACATCGGCTGCGGCTGGGGAACCACCATCATCCGGGCGCTCGAGCAGTACGACGTCAACGTCGTCGGCCTCACGCTGAGCCGCAACCAGCAGGCGCACGTGCAGCGCCGCCTCGACGAGCACCCCAGCCCGCGCAGCAAGCGGGCGCTGCTGCAGGGCTGGGAGCAGTTCGACGAGAAGGTGGACCGCATCGTGTCCATCGGCGCCTTCGAGCACTTCGGGCGCGACCGCTACCCCGACTTCTTCAAGATGGCCTACGAGGCGCTGCCCGACGACGGTGTGATGATGCTGCACACCATCATTCAGCCCAGCCGCGAGGAGTTCGAAGAGCGCGGGCTGCCCATCACGATGACCAAACTGCGGTTCATGAAATTCATCATGGACGAGATCTTCCCGGGGGGAGACCTGCCCGCGGCCAAGACCGTCGAGGAGCAGGCGACCCGCGCCGGCTTCGGCCTCAAGCTCTACCAGCCGCTGCGCCTGCATTACGCGCGCACGCTGGACACCTGGTCGGCCGCGCTTGAGTCGCGCCGCGACGAGGCCATCGCCATCCAGTCCCAAGAGGTCTACGACCGGTACATGAAGTACCTCACCGGTTGCGCCGACCTGTTCCGCGAGGGCTACACCGACGTCGCGCAGTTCACCCTCACCAAGGGCTGACGACGCCGCCGCCCGCGCGGGCGGCCCGTAACTGACCCGGGGCGGTTTATCAGCTTCGCCCCCGGGGTAAATCCACGAGCAACAACCTGACTCGGTGCGCGCCGGCATTCGTCGGCGCAAAGCCGCAGGGGAGGACTGATCGTGGCTGCCAAACATCGGATGCCCGCGACGCCGGAGCAAAGCCCGGCGGTACGCCGGACCGCGCGCCGCGGGTCGGGTGTCGCGGCGGTGTGCGAAGTCACCTCGGCGTCCATGCTGTGTGCGGCGGCGTGTGCGGCACTGCTGCTCAACGCGCCGCACGGCCAAAAGCGAACCATCGAGGCCAGCCAGGAGCCGCCGGCGGCCTCGCAGACGGTGCGCCAGGAGGGCACGGTGATCGCCGTGTCGCCGGGCTCGGTGACCGCGCGCAGCGCCAACGGGTACACCCAGACCTACCTGGTCACTCCCAACACCGCGCTCATCGGCCATGGCGGGGGCGAACCCGCCGGTGTCGCTTCGCATTTCACGGTCAACGACCACGTCGAGATCGTCGGAACAATTCAGGACGGCACCGCCCTGGCCACCGCGGTGGCCGACCGTGACGCCGGGCGTGGGGACGGGCCGCCCATGGATTACCTTGACGGACAGGTGATTCCGGCCGGCCGGACCTGACTCTCGACCGCTCGCCCACTCCTGGCCGCCCTCGCGGCATAGTCTGTATGCCATCCGGCCAAAGGAGGCACCGTGAGCGAGCACGAAGTGAAGATGATCATCCTGTCGACCGATGACCTCGAAGAGTCGATCCGGTTCTACAGCGAGACCCTGGGAATGGCGCTGAAATTCCGCGATGGAGCGCACTTCGCCGCCCTCGACGGGGGCCCCGTCACGCTCGCCCTCGCGACCCCGGTGGACCATCCCATCCCAGGGCAGGTCGTCGTCGGCATCAAGACCGCCGACGTCGACGCCGCAGCCAAGGCGGTGGAGGCCAGCGGCGGTGGCATCGTCAAGGGTCCGTACGACGACGCACACGAGCGCCGCGCGGTGGTCTACGACAACAAGGGCAACGGGCTGGTGTTCTACAAGCCGCTGGGGCGCTGACAGTTATTTGCCGGTGCGCTCGCGGTGCTTGCAGCCCGGCCAGCAGCAAGGCCGGCGCTTGCCCTCTTCCAACTCCTCCTGCGTCCGGCGGATGCGACGCTGCCGGGTCGCCTCCTGCTTGGCGTCCTCCACCCAGCAGATGAACTCGTTACGGGCCAAGGGCGTGATGTCGTTCCACGCGGCCAGCGCCGTGGCATTGCCGATCAGCGACTCGCGCAGGTCCGCAGGCAGCTTGTGCACCACTCCGCCGGGTATCCGCTGGTTGCTCATGCGGCCAGACTAACGCGCCGGCGCGGGCACGCAGCGGTCAGGAAGCCAAATGCGCACTGTCATCGTGCAATTCGTCGCGGCGCAACCCCATCGGCGTGAGGCCGGGAACGTCGCCGCCCGCCACCACGGCGCGGGTGATCGGTGTGAGCGCACGAAACAGCGTTTCCACCTCCTCGTCGCTGAGCGCGTCGAGCGCCGAGAGGGCCAGCGCATCGGTGGACCGCTCGATGTGGTCTTTCAGTTCCCGGCCGGCGCTCGTCAGCGACCCGTCAGCATCGAGCAATCCCCGATCGGCCAGCCGTTGCTCGTGGTGCCGCCACGCCGGCTCGTCGTAATCGCGGGTGCGCGCGATGTACTCGCGCGGCACCCCGCCCGCCGCGGCGTGCAGCACGTTGGATTCCCGGCCCGAGATGCCGGCGGCGGCCAGCACCGCCACGTGACCGTCGCCGCGTTGCTCGCGCAACAGCGTCGTCGCGTGCCACAGCGCGGCCAGCGGATCGTCGGGCCACGGCAACGCCGAGTTCGCCGCAAACAGCGGACGCCCGTCCAGCGGCGCCAGCCTTGCCGCCTTCCCCGCCAATTCCGCTGCGATGCAGACGCTTTCGGCAGACTCCAGCCCGTAGCGGCGCAGCGCCGCGACGGCCGAGTCCTGCCGGGCGCGCAGCGCCGCGTCCGGGCCGGCGATGTGCCATGCCGCCGGCAGCGCCTTGGCCACCCGCTCCGGGGCGAAGTTGTAGAAGACGGCGGTGACGACCTCGCGCGGCACCATCCCCAGCGGCGCCGAGCGGGCGGCGAAATAGCCCATCCAGAATCCGCGGTAACCCAGGCCGTCCAGGGCCGCCCGCGCCTCCGGCGCGAAGTACGTCACCGCGTGCACCGGTTCGAAGCGGTCGAAGAAGCGCCGGGCCAGTAGGGTTTCCCTCTGCACGGTCGCAGTCAACCACACCGGGGTTCCGCGACGCGGGCGGCTTCGGCCTAGTCTGGAAACTCGTGACCATCCCGTACGACGAGGCGCTGCGTGAGCGGATCGGCGGCCATCTGGCGAGTCATCGCCGTCGCGAGGTCACCGACCCCGCGAAGCGCCACGCGGCGGTGGCGGTGGTGCTGGTGGACTCGACCCCGGGCGAGGACCGGGTGGATCCGGCGCCGGTGGACGAGTGGAACGGCGACCGCGGCATGCCGGCGCACGGCCTCGACGGCCGGATGGTCGGCGTGTCCGGTGGCGCGGCGTTCCTGTTGTGCCGCAGGGCGTCTCGCCTCAGTTCGCATGCGGCGCAGTGGGCGCTGCCCGGCGGTCGCCTCGACCCGGGCGAGACCGCCGTCGACGCGGCGCTGCGGGAATTGCGTGAGGAGGTCGGCATCGCCCTGCCCGCCTCGACCGTGCTTGGGCTGCTGGACGATTACCCGACCCGGTCCGGGTACGTCATCACCCCGGTCGTGATCTGGGGCGGCGGCCGCCTCGATCCCCGCCCGGCGCCCGACGAGGTGGTGGCGGTGTACCGGGTGGGGCTGCATCAATTGCAGCGCGCCGATTCACCGCAGTTCATCACCATCCCCGAGAGCCCGCGCCCGGTGGTGCAAATCCCGTTGGGAAATGACCTGATTCACGCGCCCACCGGCGCCGTGCTGTTGCAACTGCGGTGGTTGTGCCTCGAAGGCCGCCCGGACCCGGTCGACGAGCTGGAGCAACCGGTCTTCGCCTGGAGATAGCGGTCGAGCGCCATGGTCGGCGTCGGCTCACTCGTCGGCCCGCGCGGACAGGCGGTGTTCCATGACGGCCAGCGCGCGGCTGGCCCAGCGAATGTTCTCTTCCTCGAACGCGATTCCGCGCAGCAGCGTCAGATAGGGACCGATGCGCTCGGCCTCGGCCAGGAATTCCTCTTCGTCACGACCGTCGAGCACCCGCGCCCGTAACCGTTCGTAGCGTTGCAGTTTGGCCGTCGCCCATTGCAGGCGCTCGTCAATGAATTCGCGCACGGCGCGGGTGTCCCCGGCGTCGGCGGCTTGGACCTTCACCATGAGTTCGTCGCGGATCGCCGACGGCCTGGGCGCCTTGGCGGTGAACTCACCGATCGCGGCGCGCCCGGCGTCGGTCAGGGAGAAGAGGCGCTTGTTGGGCCGGCGCTCCTGGTGCACCAGCCGCGCCTGGATGAGCCCCTGCTCGGCGAGCCGGTCCAGTTCCCGGTACAGCTGCTGCGGGGTGGCCATCCAATAATTGGCGACCGAGGCGTCGAAGTCCTTGGCCAGGTCGTACCCGGACGATTCGCCCTCGAGCAGGGCGGCCAGTACCGCGTCACGCAGCGACATCCAAAGAATGCTACAACGGCGCGATTATTCAACAAAGTGATTAATCGCACTATGGACATGTCGGGTCCCACCGCATAGCGTCAACGGAACTTCCCAACGAAATGTGAGGTGGGCGGATGCATCCCTTCCGCGAGGCGGTCGAAGAACGTGACGAGCGGGCCATGGTGGCGCTGCTGGCCGACGATGTCGTGTTCACCAGCCCGGTGGCCTTCAAGCCCTACGTGGGCAAGCCGATAACCGCGGCGATCCTGCGCGGCGTGTTGCGAATCTTCGAGGACTTCCGCTACATCCGTGAGATCCACGACGACGGCGGGCGCAACCACGCTTTCGTGTTCGAGACCGGGATCACCGGGGCGCCCGGCGTCAAGATCACCGGTTGCGACTTCCTGCACTTCGACGACGACGGGCTCATCGACGACTTCATGGTGATGGTGCGGCCGCTGTCGGGCGCCAAAGCGCTTTCGGAGGCGATGGGCGCGCAGTTCGACCGGATCCAGCGCGAGGCGCTCGAGCTGGCCGACGAGTCCACCACCGCGTAGGGGGCAAGATGCGAATCGGTTTGGGCATCAACTATGCGGGCGGATTCAAGGACGTGGCCGCCGAAGTGGCCGACCTCGAGCGCGCCGGGCTCGACATCGTCTTTGTCCCCGAGGCGTATTCGTTCGACGCGGTGAGCGCGCTGGGCTACCTGGCCGCCAGCACCGATCGGGTCGAACTGGCTTCCGGGATCCTGCAGCTCTACACCAGAACGCCCACGTTGACCGCGATGACCGCCGCCGGCCTGGACTACGTCTCCGACGGGCGGTTCACCCTGGGGCTGGGCGCATCCGGCCCGCAGGTCATCGAGGGCTTCCACGGAGTGCCTTACGACGCGCCGATCGCCCGGACCCGCGAGGTCATCGACATCTGCCGCCAGGTGTGGCGCCGCGAGACGGTCAAACACCAGGGCCGGTACTACACGATCCCGCTGCCGGCGGGGCAGGGCACCGGCCTGGGCAAACCGCTGAAGCTGATCAATCAGCCCGTCCGGGAACGCATTCCGATACTGATCGCGGCGCTGGGACCGAAAAATGTGGAGCTGGCGGCCGAGGTCGCCGAGGGGTGGCAGCCAATCTTCTATCTGCCCGAGAAGGCGCAGGAGGTGTGGGGAGAGGCGTTGGCCGCCGGCCGCGCCAAGCGGGATCCCGGCCTGGGTAAGCTGGACATCTTCGCCGGCCCGGTGCTGGCGATCGGCGAAAACGCGGAATTGCTAAGGGAATTCGTCAAGCCGCACTTGGCCCTCTACATCGGCGGGATGGGGGCCAAGGGCAAAAATTTCTATCACATGCTGGCCACCAAGTACGGCTACGGCCCGCAGGCCGACCGGATCCAAGAGCTCTACCTGGCGGGTGACAAGGAGGGCGCCGCCAAAGTGGTGCCCGACGATCTGGTGCGCGACGTGAACCTGATCGGGAGCCGCGCGTTCGTCAAGGATCGCCTTGCCGCCTTCCGGGAAGCCGGGGTTACCACCCTGAACGTCTCGCCCATCGCGTCAACGCCCGGCGAGCGGATCAAGCTGATCGAGACCCTACGCGAATTGGCGTAAGCCTCAACGCCTTACGCATCCGCCGGGGAGCGATGTAGCGCGGGAACACGCCAGCAACGCGGCCAACGTGATCGAAAGCCGTACGGCCAGAGCGACGAACGGCAACGTCAGCCCTTTCGGTGGGCGTGGCGTCGAAGGCGCACCGCCCGAGTGGCGGCGGCCAACAACGCCAACGCCGCCATCACCGCGAGAATGGTCGTCGAAACCGCCGATCCGACCGTCGCCAAGATGAGCGGCAGGCCGAAGCCGATGTAGGTCACCACGTAGAACGCGCCGACGAGCGCGCCGCGCAAGTGTTTCGGCGCCGCGGACTCCAGGTCGATCAAGCCCTCACGCAGACAGAGGCCGGACGCGCACCCGAGCACCAGGAACAGCAAAAGGCCCAACGCCAGCGACATTGTCGGCGGGGCCAGCGCCGTGACCGCGTAGCCCAGGGCGGCCAGCAGGGCGCCGACCGTGCCGGCCCGCGGCCCCCAGCGGCGCGCGCGGGCGAGCACTTGGATAAGTCCGCTGACCCCGTTGACGAGCAACGTGGCGGTGCCGATCGCCATCGGGGCGGCCAACCCCGTGTGGACGCGGCCGGGGATCGCGACGAAACCAAGGGTCGCCGACGCGAACACCCATGGCGCCAGCGGCATCGCCCAACTCAACGCCCGCGCGGCTCCCTGCCCCGGGTTCGTCGACGGCTGCTGCACCTGCGTGGTTGGCGGCGCGGCGGTGCGCGCGCCCCGCGCGGCAAGAACTGCGAAGGCCATCGCGGCCACGCCGATCGCGGCCGCGATCACGAACGACAAGAGGATGCCGGCCGGGCCGGCCTTGACGATCAACCCCCCGGCGAACGGGCCGATCGCAAAACCGCCCATCAACACCGCCCCGGCCATGGCGGCCCCGGCCGGACCCTTCAGATCGGAGGCCCAGGCGGTGCAGGAACTCATGGCCAGGCCGACGCCGAACCCGACGACCAGGCGTCCGACGAGCAAAACGTCGTACTGCTGAGAGCACAGCATCGCCACGGTGCCGGCCACGGCGGTCGCCGCACCCGCCAGCGCCACCGGCCGCCGCCCGAACGCGTCCGACGCGCGCCCGCCGACGAGCAGACCCGGCACCAATCCCACCGCGTAGACGCCGAAGATCGCATCAAGCGTGGCCGGGCTGAGGCGTTGCCGAACGCTGAGCAAGGGCATCAATGCGACGAAGTGGTTGGCGACCCACCCCACGGATAACAGCAGCACCAACACGGCCGCGAACACGCCGCGGTCGGAATTTTGGGTACCAGCCTTGCCCAGTGTCGCCACCGACGGCCGCGGAGTTGACCCGTTGGCTAGGGACACTGGACGTTTCCTCCCCGTCTGGCTTGGCGCGACAAACCCTAAACGACGATGCGGACGAGGCAGTTATTCCCCATCGCGTGCGGTTTGCACGCGGCGCAAACGCGGGAACCGGCGGGCAAATCTCGTGCGGGGGTTTCAAATCGGTCGATTTGGTGTACTGATACCACTACTCGACTCCAGGGAGGCAAACCATGAAGCAAATCGCGGCCGCGGCGTTCGCGATGGCTGTGCTGCTGTCCAGCGCGTGTTCGGCCTCACAGGTCATCAACACCGGTGGCGACACCAAGTGCAAGGACTTCACGACGCAGGACGAGAAGAAGCAGAACGACGAGGTCAGCAAGATGCTGAAGGACAAGAACGGCACCGACCCGGCCAACGCCGAGATCTCGGCCACCCGGCTCTCGGCCTTGACGTACTGCCAGACGTTGGGCAAGCCGGACACCAAGATTTCCGAGGCGCCGCACGGCTGACCGTGGCCGCCGGCCCGCACCGAAGCGATTGCGCGCCAAGGCTTTACTGATCGGCAAGATCAGCGCCGCATCGAGTGATCCTGCGCCGCAACTAGTTCAACGCCAACTCGGCCGGCGTCTCATCGCTGAGCACCGCCCGCGCGAGCAGCTCACCCAACAGCGGGCCGAACTTCATCAGGTTGGCGCCGACGAACGCGAGAACGCGACCGCGCCGCGCCACCGTCCAGCCGTCGCCGCCCGCGTCCAGCCAAGGCGCTCGAACGGTCACGCAGTCCACCCGCTCCACCGGGGTAAGCGTGGGGAACAACGCGCGGACCGTCGCGGGATCCGGTGCTTGCTGCCCGAAGGCCCAGCGGCCCGTGCTGCCGAGCGGCAGCCCGTAGCCCTCGGGCGCCGACAGGCACGCCGCCCCCGTCGCGTCGGCGCCCGCGTAGGTGAACCGGGTGTGCGGCGCAAACTCGACGCCTAGCGGGCCGAAGAGCGCGGGGGTTTGCACACCGGCGCAGATCAGCACGCGATCGCCCCGCAGCACGGTGCCGTCGGCGAGCGTGGTCGCGCCGTCGTCGGCGACCGACACGACCTCGTCGCGGCGCACCCCGACCCGCAGCGCCAACGCGGACAGCGCCCGGCGGATGCGCAGGCTGCCCCCGAGGGGGTCCAGCACGCCTGACTCCCAGGGCGGGGCGGCGAACGGAATGCGCGCCGCGATATCGGCCCGGTCCAGCCAGCGGAACGTCGCCCCGGCCTGCGTCATCGCCGCCGCGGTCTCCTCGCGGGCGCCGGCGGCGATGAATCCCTCCGAACCCAGCAGCCGGCCCGCGGCGAGTTCGGTCTCCCAGCGCTGCCAGCCGGCGCGGGCCCGCAAGGCGAGGCGGCACAGCGCAGGGCGTCGGTGTGCGGTCCGGAAGATGCGGGCCAGCCCGGTGGATTGCTCGCCGAACGGGCGCCCGCGCTCCAGCACGATCGCGGGCTTCCCGCGCCGCGCCAGCTCGTAGGCGGCGGCCAGCCCACACACCCCCGCGCCGACGATGACGATCACGCGACCCGCATACCCGCGCGGCTAGAAGAAGAACCCGGCGTGGGGAGCCTGCGGCACCGCGAACAGGCGGTCGGCCGCGGCGATCGCGGCCGGGTCGTCGGCGCGGACCAGGCCCGCGACGGCGAGGTCGCGCCAGGTGGTGCCGCCGAGTAGGACCGCACCCAGCCCCTCGGCGTCGACCCGCAACTGCGCGGGCCGTTCGGTCGGCCCGGCGCCGTCCGGCGTGATCACGAAGCTGCACGAATTACCCTGCAGCTGAGGGTCGTTCACCGCGATGGTGACCGCGTCGTCGCCGACGTAGCTACGCGCCGCCAGCGCCCGCGGCGCGTCGACGACGCGCAGCCACGTCTCGTCGTGCACCGCGGTGACCCGCGCCGCCCGCCGATCGGCCAGCAGCCCGGGCAGCGGGTCGTCCAACGGCAGCATCCAAAAGATTACGCGGTCAATGAGATCGAGCCCGAGCAGAAACCGAAGCAGACCGAGGTAGGCCTCGGCGGTGGGGGCGAAGAAGTCCTCCACCGCGATGGTGCGCTGGTCGCTGACGAACCACCTGTCGGTGTCGACGGGTCGGTAGCGGGCGAACCCGGATTCGGATCCCGGCGCGCCGTGCACCGCGACATACGAAGGCTGCGGCGACATTTCGGTGCGTAGCCGCAGACTCTGCCACCACGCGTCGGGCCGGTCGATGGTGCCCGGGCGTGCCGGACGGTTCTGGGCGTAGATCCGGGGCAGCAGCTCCCAGGCTTCCGCCGGGTCGACCAACCGCACCGGGCCACCGGCCCCGACGTCGCGGCGCAGCGTCGCCCGCGCGGTGTGCACCTCCACCGTCTGCGACGAGCTGGCGACGCCATAGCCGTATCGGCCGTAGATCGTCGCCTCCGATGCCCGCAGCGAGGCGACCACCTCACCGCGGGCGGTGATGTCGCTCAGCTGATGACGGATCAGCTCGGTGGCGATGCCGCGCCGGGTGAACGACGGCAGCACCCCGATGTGCGTGACGGCGGCGTGCCCCACCACCGCCCCGCCGGGCAGCGTCATGCGGCTCGTGACGGCGTCGGCGGTGCCCACCAGCTGGCCGCCCACGAATGCGCCGACGGTGCGGCCGGGTTCGAGCAGCTCGGTGATCCGGCCGGCCGGCAGCTCCGGCAGCGGCGGGAAGCCGATCATGGCGACCCGAAACACGTTGGCCGCGGCGAGCAGGTCCGCTTCGCTGTCGAGGACCCGGATCTCGGTGGTCATCCGGCCATCATGGCTGGTGCCCGCCGCGGCACGGGCCTCGGGATGCGGCCGCTACCGAATCTGCAAGCCGGTCAGCGCGCGCGAGATGACCAGGCGCTGGATCTCGCTGGTGCCCTCGAAGATGGTGAAGATCTTGGCGTCCCGGTGCATCCGCTCGACGGGATAGTCGCGGGTGTAGCCGTTGCCGCCGAGGATCTGGATCGCCTCGTCGGTGACGTAGACGGCCGTCTCGCTGGCCACCAGTTTGGCCATCGACCCCTCCGCGGCGTCGAACTGCTGGTTGTTGCGCGCCATCCAGCCGGCCCGCCACACCAACAAGCGGGCGGCGTCGATACGGCTCTTCATGTCCGCCAACTTGAATGCCACCGCCTGGAATTCACCGATCTTGCGGCCGAATTGCTCACGCTGGCAGGCATAGTCGAGGGCGTACTCGTAGGCGGCCCGGGCCACGCCGACGGCCATGGCCCCGACCGTGGGACGGGTGCGCTCGAAGGTCTTCATCGCCGCCTGGCTGCGCGCGGAGGCACCCGACTTGACGCGGGCGATGCGCGCCTCGAACTTCTCCCGCCCACCGAGGATGTGGTCCTCGGGCAGGCGGACGTTGTCCAGCACCACCTCGGCGGTGTGGGAGGCCCGGATGCCGTGCTTCTTGAACTTCTGGCCCTGGGCCAGCCCGTTGACACCGGCCGGGACGACGAACGTCGCCTGCCCGCGGGTGCCGAGCTCGGGGTAGACCGACGCCACCACGATGTGCACGTTCGCGATGCCGCCGTTGGTAGCCCACGTCTTGGTGCCGTTGAGCACCCACTCGCCGGTGGCCTCGTCGTAGCGCGCCCGGGTGCGGATCGCGCCGACGTCGGAGCCGGCGTCGGGCTCGGACGAGCAGAACGCACCCAGCTTCGGCTCATCGGCGGTGCCGAACATCTCGGGCAGCCAGCGACCCAGCTGTTCGGGAGTTCCGTTGCCCGCCAACGCCGCCGCGGCCAAGCCGGTGCCCATGATGGACAGCGCGATGCCCGCGTCACCCCAGAACATCTCCTCGAACGCGGTGAGCATGCCGAGCCCCGTCGGCTCGGCCGCCTGCTGGGCGAAGAAGTCGGGGGAGTACAGGCCCACCTTCGCGGCCTCCTGGATCACCGGCCAGGGCGTCTCCTCCCGCTCGTCCCATTCCGAGGCTGCGGGGCGGATGACGTCGGCGGCGAACTTGTGCACCCAGTCGCGCACCTCGATCACGTCGTCGGTCAGTTGTAGGGAAAAAGTCACGGCTTCACTCCTGAATGGTTGTTGTGCTCAACGGGTTCCGTATTGCGAGAGGACGCTGACCGTCTGGTTGACCCACGCCTCGAAGTAGCGGTCTTCGTCGATGTTGCCCGGCAGCCGGCCCGTCAGCGCCTGCAGCGTCGCGGCGTAGGACAACGACCCGATCGCGACGGCCGCGGCCGCCTCGGGATCGGGGATGGCCGTGCGGCCCGAGCGGTTGGACGCCGCCAACTCGTCGGCGAAACGCTGATAGGCGTTGTCGGTGATCACCTGCCACGTCTTCTCGTCGAGGTCGCCGAGCTCGTCGGGTTCGCGCAGCATCACCTTGAGCAGATCTTCGCTTTCCTTGAAGTTGCTCCAGATCAATTGGCCGGCGGTGCGGACCGCCTGCTCGACGCTGCCCGGCTGCCCGGCGTCGTACTGCTCGCGCGCCGCCACGATGCTGTCGATCCGGTGCGCGACGGCGGCCTCGAGCAGCTCGCGCTTGGAGCCGAAGTGCTTGTACAGCGCTCCCGACCCGGGGGCCAGGCCGGATGCCCGCTGGATGTCGGCGACCGACGTCGCCGCGTACCCCTTGGCGGCGAAGAGCTTCAGCGCCTCGGCAAGCAGCCGGTCGCGTCCTGAGGCGAGCATGGTGAGAGAGTACTCACTCACCGAGTTCGGAGGCAAATGTCGCAGGTCGCGGGGCGGCCGGGCACGAGCCGAACGATTGGCGCTACATTCTCTGCGAAACGCCACGACGCCTGAAGGCGGCGAACCGTTATCGGTGTGAGGGTTGTGATCAGCCGTCGACACCGTCGCCGGCCCGGCGCCGCGAGCGGCACGAAGGAGCGTGACATCCGCGTGTTACCGCACGTAAAGCTGCCGATGCGGGTGTTGTCGCTGCGCACCATCGTCGTCGTCGCGGCGCTGTCGGTGATCACCCTCGTCGTGCTCTTGGGCACCTGGGTGTGGGTCGGTGTCACCAACGATCAGTACAGCCAGCTGGACCGCCGGCTCGACTCGGTCAGCAGCCTGGGCGACATCAACACGTTGCTCAACAACGTGGAGCACGCCAGCCCCGACCAGCCCATGCCCGACGGCAACCTGGTCCGCACCGCGCGCATCGGCGACGTGACCGTCTCGGTGCCCAGCAACATCGTGCTGCCCAAGCTGCCCAACGGATACGCGAACACCACCATCAACGGGGTGCAATACCGCGTCCGCACCTTCTCCGCCGGCCCCGCGTCGATCGCGCTGGCCGCGCCGCTGGCCGAAGCCCAGCACCGCATCAACGAGCTGCATCTGCGGGTGCTGTTGATCTGCGCCAGCGTCATCGGCGGCACGGTGGTCGTCGGCTGGGTGATCTCGTTGATCATGGTGAACCCGTTCCTGCTGCTGGCGCAGCAGGCCCGCGCCATCAACGCCCAGTCCAGTCCCGACGAGGTTCAGGTGCGCGGGGTGCGCGAGGCCGTGGAGATCGCCGAGGCCGTCGAGGGCATGCTCGCGCGCATCGGCAACGAACAGCAGCGCACCAAAGCCGCGCTCGAGTCGGCCCGTGATTTCGCGGCCGTCGCCTCCCACGAGTTGCGCACCCCGTTGACGGCGATGCGCACCAACCTGGAGGTGCTCTCCACGCTGGACCTGCCGCGCGAGCAGCGGGACGAGGTCATCGGCGACGTCATCCGCACCCAGAGCCGCATCGAGGCGACGCTGACGGCGCTGGAGCGGCTGGCGCAGGGTGAGCTCACCACCGTCGACGATTTCGTCCCGTTCGACATCACTGAACTTCTCGACCGCGCGGCGCACGATGCGCTGCGGGTCTATCCGGATGTGGACGTGTCGCTGGTGCCGTCGCCCACGGTGCTGATGGTCGGGCTGCCCACCGGGTTGCGGCTGGTGATCGACAACGCCATCGCCAACGCGGTCAAGCACGGCAACGCGGGGAAGATTCTGCTCACCGTCAGCAGCTCCAGCGAGGGCGTCCAGATCGCGATCGACGACGACGGAACGGGCGTCCCGGAGTCGGAGCGCGCCTCGGTCTTCGAGCGCTTCGCCCGGGGGTCGACGGCATCGCGGTCGGGATCCGGCCTGGGCCTGGCGCTGGTCGCCCAGCAGGCCGAGCTGCACGGTGGCACGGCGGCGTTGCAGACCAGCCCGCTTGGGGGCACGCGGCTGCTGCTGAACCTGGCCGGCGATGGGCGCGGCCCCTTGTAGCCTCGGGCGCTATTGCGGCCGCGAAATTGCGGCGGTCGGCCGAATTCGGCTAATACCGCCAACAATGGGCGGATTGCCGATTACTGCCACGCATTTGCATGACCGAGCCGGATCGACGGTTCGGGCCGGTGCCTACGTGGCCCCTGTGCCTGCAGTGACATACGAGATTGTTTGACGGATGACTGATAGCGGGAATACCGGCGGTCAGATCAACCGCGGAATTTTCGGACTCCGGCCTCGGAGAAAGCGAGTGAATACACGAACGGTCGAACCGCACTAGACTGATGCGCCAAGCCCGTCTTATGACGTTGAGCAATCGGAGGGAAATCATGACTATGTCGATGCAGCCAGAGGCGGTTCTGGCATCGGCAGGCGCGGAGTCGGCCATCAGCGCCGAAACCGAGGCGGCGGCTTCGGCGGCGGCGCCGGCGTTGCTCGGTGCGCTGCCGATGGGCAGTGACCCCGACTCGGCGATGTTCGCGGCGGCCCTGAACGCCTGTGGCGCCAGCTATCTGGGTGTGGTGTCCGAGCACGCCGCGCAGCGCGGCCTGTTCGCCGGGGCACAGGGCCTGGCTTCGGCGACCGTCGTCTCGACGGAGGCCGCCCGCATGGCCGCGCTCGCGGCCGGCGGAATGCTCTAAAAGGGGGAAGTACGCATGGCCGATCCGGGGTGGGCCGCGCGTACGCCTGAGGAGAACGATCTGCTGCTGAAGGGCGGCGTCGGGGTGGGCACGCACCTCGCCAATCAGGCCGCCTGGATGGCTCTGGCAGCCACCCACCACGCCTCAGGTGTCGCGTCGGCGATCAACACTGCGACGACGTCCGCATCTTGGCTGGGCGCCGGGTCGGTGGCTTCGGTCGCAAACGTCACGATGCTCAACACCGCGCTACACGGGCTGGCCGGCTGGGTCGACGTGAAGCCGCCCACCGTCGCCACCGCGGTCTCCGCGTATCAGATGGCGTACGGCTCCATGCGTCCCGCGCCCGAGTGCATCGCCAACCGTGACGAATGGGGCGTCGACAACTGCATCAACCCCCTCGTGCTCGGGGCGCTGACCCCGCGCATCGTCTCGCTCGACGTCCAGTACTTCGGGGTGATGTGGCCCAACAACTCCGCCGTCGGCGCGAGCTACGGTGCCATCCTCACCTCGCTGACCCAGAGCCTCGCGATCGCCCCGCCCGTCGCGACCATGGGCGCGTCGCCGGCGGCGCCGGCGCAGGCGGCCTCGGCCGTCGCCGAGTCGGCCGCCCAGGTCGGCGCCGGCGACGGCATGCGCTCCGCATTGCAGGGCGCGCAGCAGGGCACCTCGAGCGCCGGTCAGGCGGCGTCGGGCGGCCAGGACTTCATGAGCCAGGCCGGCTCGTTCATGGAGCCGTTGCAGTCGGTGATGCAAGCGCCGATGCAGATGATGCAGGCGCCGATGCAGATGATGCAGGCGCCGATGCAGATGATGCAGCCGCTGCAATCGATGATGGGCATGTTCGCCAACCCGGGCGCCATGGCCGGCGCGGCACCCGGGGTGTCGGCGGTGTCGGCGACGGAGATGTCGGCCGTCAGCGCGTCCGGGGGCGGCGGGGGCGCGGCGATGGGCGCCGGGGGTATGCCCGCGACCAGCTTCACC